>CALGEM010000226.1 GCA_937881505.1 uncultured euryarchaeote | reverse complement strand
GGCGCTTCGGGACCGTCGCAGGTGCCGTCTCCATCGCTGTCGGGATTGCTATCGCTGGTGTCGATGGGTAGACCGAGTTCGTCATCGTTGGGGATACCGTCTCCGTCCATATCATCGTCCATGAGGTCGCAAATACCGTCGCCGTCCATGTCGTCCGGGATGCTGTTGGCGTTCAGGGGTTCGCTCTCGCAGGTCACTTCGGTCGTGTCGAGGTAGCCGTCATTGTCGTCATCCTCGTCAGCGATGAGTCCACCGGGACCGTCGGGGTCCTCGTCAGGGTAGGCATCGCCATCCGTGTTGACCGGAAGGGTCGGGTCAAGCGGGTGGCTGTCAGGACCGGCGAAACAAACGCCTTCAACGCCTAAACCGCCGTCGCAGAAGCCGTCGCCGTCCGTGTCAGGGTTGCGTGGGTCGGTACCGATGATGCTCTCGTTGGTATCGGACATGCCGTCGTTGTCGTCGTCCTCGTCCTCAATGAGCGTGTAGGGTTCAACGCCCGTGTCGGGGTAGTCGTCGGGCAGCTCGTCGGGCATGCCGTCGCCGTCAAAGTCCTCCAAAATCTCGAGCCAGAACGTGGCTTCAATCGAGAAGGCGGGGTCGGTCGTGTTCGCCCAAATCGTGTAGGTCGTGTTCTCCATCGCTTGCGTTGGTGTACCGGTGATGATACCGGTAGCTGGGTCGAAAATCAAGCCTTCAGGCAAGTCAGATGGTGAAAGTTCCCACGTAGCACCAGGAACGGCATTTGGCGGTTGAATCGGTGTCGCCTCACTGTTGTTCACGAGCACGGTTGGTCCAAGTGGCCCGGTGCCCACAGGGTTGGAATCCGGACCGGCCAAACAGACTGGCGGAACGGCGTTGGGTCCGTCGCAGATGCCGTCGCCGTCGGTGTCAGGATTGAGTGAATCCGTACCGAGGTCGCCGGTGCCGTTGTAGATGCCTGTGCCCGTCTCCGACAGGTCAGAAGCACCGTCGCCGTCGTCGTCCAAGTCTTCGACCAGTTCGCCATCACCTGGATAGTCGTCGGGTAGTTCGTTGGGCAAACCGTCTCGGTCGGTGTCTTCCAAAATTTGCAAGTTGAAATCGAAGGTGATTGTCGAGGCACCAGCGTCGCCCGAAATGGTGTACGTGATGTTCGTCGTCACTTCGGTTGGCGTACCACTGATGGCGCCAGTGGAGGTATCAAACGACAAGCCTAGTGGAAGCGTTGGTGAAATCGACCACGAGGTGACCGTTCCACCGCTT
>CALGEM010000225.1 GCA_937881505.1 uncultured euryarchaeote | reverse complement strand
GCCCGCCGATAGCACCATCGAGCATGGCGGTCATCCGGTTCATGCGCTGTTCTGCCTGGCCGCCAGCGGCGACGCCCACCGGCCGCTGCTCGAACAGTTGATGGCGGTACTAGAGAACGGCGAAAGCGACAGCTTTGTGGGCAAAAATAGCGCCCAACTGCTGGCAGCGCTGGCCGGTGAAACCGCCAGCACCCAAACCCGCCGGGTGCGCGTTCTGAACCCCCACGGCCTGCACGCTCGCCCGGCCCAACAGCTGGTACAGATCGCTCGTGCCCAGCCCATGCCCATCAACGTGCGCCTGGAAGAGGGCAGCGCCACTACCGTCTCCGCCGCAAGCTTGACCAAAGTGATTGGTTTGGGTGCGCGCCGCGGCCATGCAGAAGCCGAACTTGCCTCCCTCGTGGACAAAGCCACCTCGCTGGCTGAAGCGCACGAAGAAGCCCTTGCCGACATCCAGGAAGCCGAACGCCTACGAGCGCGGCTTGCCGAAGAACCGCTCGCACAAGCTTTACTGGACGACAACAACACCTTCCAAGGCCTCGGTCCTGTTCTAGAACGCCTTGAGCACGCACGAGGCCTCGGGTATTCGGTCACCATGCTCGACCGGGCCGTTGAACGTGCGCTCCAAGTCATTCAGGGCACGGTTGACCACGTCGCAGCAACCCCTCGCCACCTTTTGTCCTCGGAGGTGATGACACTCCTCGAGCGCCAAGTACCGCAAACAGCGGGTGCTGTTCGAGGCCTGGCTCGCTGGTCGGTACAGCAACGCCTTGAGCAACAATTGGGTGAAACCGTCAACCACGTGGTGGTTGATTTGGAGCACTTGCTGGAAGATTTCGACCGTTCCATCACGATGCTACGACGAATTCGCAATGTTCTCGAGCAGGTGGAACGGCTTGGCGCCCCCTCTCACGAGGTGCACGCCCTGCTCGCCAATTGCCAGCGACCCGAAGCGCTCCCAAGCCTTGCCCAAGGCACGCGAAAACTCATCCAGGTGGCCCTTGATGACATCTACCTCGAGGCCGACCAGCGCGATGCTGGCGAGGCCATCGGCTTGGAAGAAACGGCTCGGGTGCTCGAAGAACTCATCACCCAACTGGACGCTTCGGGGTTGACCGACGGTCGCCCGCGTGGCATGATGTGGGATTTCCAGCGCGATGGCTTGCTGCCGTTTGAGCGCGAGTCCATCCCGGCCGAGCATCGGATGCCGGTGAACGAAGCCATGCTCAACGACCTTGAACCGCACTTGGTCCATGCAGAGGAAGTCTCAGTTGTGGAGACCACGAACGATGCTGTGGACGATGAGGGGTGGTCGCCACTCCCACCGCCCGTCGATGACGAGGCGGTCATGGAGAAGGTCGCTGCGACCTCTTCGTTGACGCCTTCCGCTGAGTTGGACGATGAACGCGCTCAGTTGGAGGCTGAACTTGCTCGCCTCGACGCTGAGCGAAGCCACCGAACCGCCCACGACCCCGTCGCCACACCGGCAAAGGACACGGCGTTGGCCGATTTGGAATCCAGACTCTCCGACCTTGACTTTTGACGATCGACATGTCGGGAGAAGCGACCACACTCATGGGGCGTGAAGAAGCGCTCGGAAAGCCCTACCCGCTGTGGATGGAACGCTTGTTTCTGGTGGCGGCCGTGCTGGCCTTTGTGTACTCGTATTCCAGCGTTCGCGAAGCGGTCGGCCATGATGTGTTGGGCCCTCTTGTGGCCTACATTGCATACCCACTTGCGCTGCTGGCTGTCGTTGAAGTGGCTGGACGCTTGCTACAGCGTAGCAGAACCTCATAGTTGGGTGAAGTCCTTTGACTCCGGCTCGGGCGGGAGGCGGTTGGTGCGAGATTGGATGAATCCAATGACGCGCTGCCATGGAATAAAGAAGCGTAGAACAGCCATAATACTCAAGAAAAGCAGTGCGGAGATGACAAGACCGTAGGTCAGGGTCAACTCAATGGATTCAGAGACTTGACCCGCCCATTGACTTCCGGTTGTATCCGATACGATGGTCAGTAACACCTTGTGGAAGCCCAAAGCCACCATCGTGGCAACGGCGGTCAGGCCCAAGAAGAGGAAAGTGTGGCGCAGGTGGGTGTTGAGCACGTTGTCCATTTGGCGAACATACTCGGGGTCGCGCTTGCAGGACTCGGGCAGACGGAAAGCGTATTCGAGGTTGCGGATGACACCGTAGCTGGCCTCCTGGAAGACCATGATAAGCACGGCGATGAGAATCAAGTTGAATTGTTCCTGCGTGACCAACTTGAGGCCGAACAGCCCGATGGTGGGGTCCGAAGTTTGGCTCTCCAGTGTGGTTAGCGCGCCGCCGTAGGTGCCCAGTTGTGATTTGATGAGCGGGAAGGTCAGGATGGCGTGAATGCCGAGGAATAACAGTGTGAAACCGATGGCCCATGCAATGGAACGGCGAGACAAGCCCCAAATGCCTCGAGTGCCCATAATGACGGGAAGGAGATAGATGAAGAGAATCATCAAGGACATGATCATCAACAACGGCCACTGAAGTGTTTCAAGTTCGGCGCTGTTTGGCAAACGCAGGTCAAAGGAAAACAGCATGCCAGCGAACCAAGAGAGCACCAAGCGGCCGACGAGTAACACGATGAGGCCGACGATGAAACCGAGTTTGATGCGCTGCTGGACCTTTGGTGATTGGAAGGCGATGAGCGCCATCGTACCACCAAGGGTGAGGCCGAGGACCAGGGGCACGAAGAAACGGCCCATACCGCTACGACCCTCGCCAGTGAGCCAGTCACCCAGGGGGAGTTGATCGGAAATCAACAATTCAATGGAATCGAAGAGGATGGTGTGGTCGATGGAACCAACAACGTAGGTGGAGACCACTTCGAGGTACATGCCGATGAGGGCCACCGTGGCGATGACTTGCAGGGCAAGAATCTGCCATTGGCGCCGCAGATTCTTCAGATGAAGGGTGCGTGGCTTGGCAGCCCCGTCAAGGTAGACGTCCGATTGAAGACCGACTTCGCCTGCCATCTCAGTACCCCCTCACCTGCATCAATGCCTGAGACAAATCCATGTCCGGCATCCAGTCAATCACCTGTGCGCCCGACCCAGCAAGCGTGGTCAAACGGTTCTGTCGCTCGAGTTTGAGAACCTCGTACGACATCCGAGGAATGCGGCTGACGAGGCGTTCGAAATCCACGCTGGAAGGGGAGAGAACGGTCACTTCGTGGCCTCGGCCAACCAAATCTCTGACCGCAGCAGGCACCGTACCATCACCCTCACAGGACGAGATAATGAACACCGGACTTCCCCGACTGAATCGTCCGCTCAGTGAATTGGTAACCGCCTGCAACGGCATGGCGCCCTGTGGACGCACACCGGCAAGTGCACTGAGGATCTTGAAATACTGTTTATCCCCGGTGTCGGGCGGTAAGTAGGAGAGTTTCTCGTCGTAAATGGCCAGAGCCACCGAATCACGGCGCTTTAGGAAGAAGGCTGCAAGGCTGGCGGCGGATACAGTGCCCATTTCAAGCGGGTTCTTGAGAACCGTACCGATACGAGCCAAGTCACGACTGTCGAGGATGAGGTAGAGGTCGGTGACGGCGTCCCGACACTTTTCGTTCACCATCAGGTCACCGGTGCGTGCAAACGCCTTCCAGTTGATGTTCTTGAACGGGTCACCGGGTACGTACTCTCGCAGTGAGTAGAATTCAGACCCTTGCCCCGGGGTGCGCAAGGTGGTGGCACCGGTGTACATCTTGGGGGTTCGACTGCGGAGGAAGGCC
Source organism: uncultured euryarchaeote (assembly GCA_937881505.1). Classification (GTDB taxonomy): domain Archaea; phylum Thermoplasmatota; class Poseidoniia; order Poseidoniales; family Poseidoniaceae; genus Poseidonia. The sequence goes on along the minus strand of CALGEM010000225.1, from coordinate 5,185 downwards.
TCCTCAATGTCTTTGATTTGGGGGAAGATGACGATATCGCTGTGATGGTCAACGTACATTTCCTCCACCCCGAGGTTGAACGTGTTTCGTGCCCGCAGGGAGACGGGTCCGATGGAATAGTGGCCTCGAAGCGGGCAGCGCAAAACATAGCGAATACGAGCACTCTCACCCGGACGGAGGTTAAGCTGCATTTGGTTCAGACCGCTACGCAACTTCATTTCGTGGGGGATGTTGTCATAGATGTCAAGCATCTGCGTTTTTCGATTGCTCCGGTTGGTCACCAAGAGTTCAACGTACAGGTCGTCGCCCTTGTACAGATTATCTGCGGACAAGGTGCGTTGCACTTCCACATCGCCGTGTCCTGAAATCCAGGAATTCACCACGATGAACGCAATGAGGCTCAACCCGAGAATCATCATCTGTTGATTGGAAATCATCATTCCAATGAGCACCAACGCAATCCCGCCGGTGAAGGTGAAGGCTGCTTTACGTGTCCACATCTTCTCACCTCACTGGCGCCCCCACGCCTTGATTCGCTTGACCAGCGCCACCGTTTGTTCGAGGGTGTACTTATTGCTGGATTCAACGGCAAATTTCGCCAACACCGGGTCGTTGATCATCGACACGAGTTCGTTGGCCTTCATCGCTTGGAATTCTTCCCGGTTCAATCCGTTCTGATTGCGCACCTTGGAGAGGAAGACCTGTCGAATCTTTTCCACTTTGGAATAGTAGGCGTAGCGATTGGCATCACCAAAGCCGTAGTAGATGATGCTGAAGACGTGCCGCCACGGCTCGGGGTCTCGCTTTTTGATGAGCACCGCTTCAAATGTGATGAACAGGATGAGGAACAGCAAAAGCATGGCCAGACCTTCACCCGTGAAGTAGACCAAGAGGAAGTAGACGGTGTTGTAGGAATCAGCCGCCAGCGCACTCTGTGGGTGGCGAGATTCGTCGAAAATCACCATGGCGTTCTCAGCAGGCTCGCCCACCTCATCCACACGCTCGCTCATCAAGGCTTCAGCGATGAAATCAAGCGCCCACTTGCGATTGTCGTTGGCGGGCATCAGGGTGTCGGTCGGGCCGTATTTGCCCTCGTTGAAGCCTTCGTAATCGTACATGGCGTTGATGAGAGCCGAACCGTCGGCGACGAACACGATTCGGCCGCCGTCGGTTGGTGAACAACTGGCTCGAGCGCAGGCCTCGATGCTGAGGTTGAACTGGCCCCAACGGTCGGGCGTTTCTGGCGTAATTTCGTTGCCCACCCAAATCTCGCCATCGCCGTTCACGTCAACTGTGGCTTCGTTGCTGGTCAATGCTCGTACGGCGACTTCGGAGAGCGGCCCACGGACGCCAGGAATGACCTCGAGACCGGTGATGTTGTTGAGCAGGAGTTGGTAGGTTCCGTTGTAGTCAACACGGCCGTTGATCATGTGTTGCTCACACAACGGCGCCTCACCGGTGACGAAATTTTGTTCGTCGAGTTTGGAACAGGGGTGCTCACCGGGCCCGCCCGCCTTGGCCCAGCGTTCGTGGGTGGAGAGGGTGGACGGGTCGAGTTGGGTGCCGTTCATTCCGCAAGGGTTGCTTTGAATGCACATCCAGACGTAGTTGAAATCAAGTTCGGTGGCGTAGGTGGTGTCGAACACTTGCTCACCCGTGTAGCGAATTCCAAAGGCCTCGGCGATGGTGTTGGCATAGCCGTAGTCTTCGAAGACCATCGCAGTGCCACCTGCCTCAACAAATTCCACGATGGCGTCGATTTCCGAAGGCGAATAGCCCGCACCCGAAGCGATGGTGATGAAACCATCATCGTCAAATTGAGGCAGGGAGAGGGTGTCACGCTCAACACCGGCGAGCACATAGGTGGTGTTGCGAGGGTCCTCAATATCGGCGAGCAGCAGCGGGCTACTCACAAGCGAGCGAGTTTCAATGCCCATGTCCTTAATGTCCGCTCGGAAGGCAGACATGTCGTTCCAGTCATCGTCGTAAGCCGAGAGTTGATTCGTGGCGCTCAGGTTGATGAAATTCAACAAAATCGTCATCAAAAGAATGAGCATCACCGCCCAAAACGACGCTTGAAGGGCCAACCTTCGAGCATTGAAATTGGCAGGGAGGCCTAGCATACGAATCACTGGGACAGGATTCCCAGCCTTCCACGGCCCTTGATGACTTTAGAAGGTTGTCCAACCCGGTGGAGAAAATGCTCATCCACACATCACGCAGAATCACGTGTTCAAATGGATTTTTTCAGCGATACGTGCAACGGCGGTACTCGGAATTTTGACCATTCTCCCCACATGATCAAAGGGGAGGACGGTGGGGTCGATATCAGCTTCAACCTGAACCAAAAACTCGCTGACAAGGCCGGTGTTGAGGTCGACATGCATGTCGGTCAGGACCCCCATGGTTGCGCCGGTTCGGTCCACCACGGTGTTTCCGAGGATTTCCCGACCAAAAATCGCCATGCTACCTCGGCTCCTCGCTTGCTGTGGGAGGCTGGAATCTCATCAATGCGTCGGTGGCCCGACCAGCCTCACATCGTTTCCATGCCGCGACTGAAGTCTCGGTTTCGCTTGATGTTGGTCAATCCAGAGGTCAGTCGCGTCTCCATCTTCTGGTAGTACTCCAGCATGTCAGGGGTCACGGTGGGTCGCACTCGGGAAATGGCCTCCTCGAAGTGCCCCTTGGTGACCTTCTTTTTACCAGCACGCATGCAGATAAGGGCAGCTTCTCGGCAAACGGCCTCAATGTCTGCACCGGTAAAGCCGTCCATGCCGGTCAAAATGTCCTTGAAGGAAAATTTGCTGAGCGGCATGCCTTCGCTGTGGATGTTGAAAATCGATTCTCGAGCGCCTGCATCGGGCGGTGGAACGTGGAGTACCCGCTCAAAGCGACCGCTTCGCAGCAAGGCAGGGTCAATCATCTCCGGACGGTTGGTCGCTGCCACGATGATGACACCGTCGAGGGATTCAACGCCGTCCATGCTGGCAAGCAATTGGTTCACGACACGGTTACCCACATCGCTGCCTTCTGAAGCGCTTCCACCGCTCCTCATGGAGGCGATGGACTCGAACTCATCGAGGAAGATGATGGAGGGTGCTGATTGCTTGGCTTTCTTGAAAATCTCACGAATGGCTCGCTCGGATTCGCCGACCCACTTGGAGATGAGTTCGGGCCCTTTGATGCTGATGAAATTGGCTTGAGCTTCGTTGGCGATGGCCTTCGCAAGCAACGTCTTTCCGGTACCGGGGGCACCGAATAACACGATGCCTCGTGGAGGCTTGATACCAAAGTGCTCAAACAACTCGGGCTTGGTCAGCGGCCATTCAACCGATTCCTTGAGACGGTCCTTCACTTCCTGAAGGCCACCGACCTCGGACCAGCCCACCTCGGGAACCTCGACGTAGATTTCACGTAGCGCTGAGGGCTCGATGTCTCGGATGGCTTCCTTGAAATCATCCATGCAGACTTCCATCTTCTCCAACACCTCAGGCGGAAGCGTCTCTTCATCGAGGTCAATTTCCGGGAGGTATCGACGCAAGGCACGCATGGCGGCCTCTCGGACGAGGGCTGCAAGGTCAGCACCGACAAAACCGTAGGTGTTGTCAAGCACCCAGGAAATGTCAAAATCGTCTGAAATCGGCATTTGTCGGGTGTGAACGTCCATGATTTCGCTGCGACCTTCACGGTCAGGGACGCCGATTTCGATTTCACGGTCAAAGCGACCGGGGCGTCGAAGAGCTGGGTCGAGGGCGTCGCGACGGTTGGTTGCGCCGATGACCACGACGTTGTCGCGACCTTGCATTCCGTCCATCAAAGTCAGCATCTGTGCGACCACACGGCGTTCCACTTCACCCGTGACATCTTCACGCTTGGGACAAATGGAGTCAATTTCGTCAATGAACACGATGGCGGGTGCATTGTCGGCCGCTTCGTCAAAGATTTCTCGCAGTTGCTTTTCGGATTCACCGTAGTACTTCGAGATGATTTCAGGTCCGTTGATGCTCTTGAAGTGGGCGTTGACTTCGGTGGCGACCGCTTTGGCGATCATGGTCTTGCCCGTACCCGGAGGACCGTGAAGAAGGACACCTTTTGGAGGGTCAATGCCGAGCCTGCGGAACAATTCCGGATGCTTGAGCGGCAACTCAATCATCTCACGAACCTTCTGAAGTTGCTGGCCTATTCCACCGACGTCCTCGTAGGTGATGCCTTCGGATTGACCAACATCTTCCTCAGCCACGGCTTCGTCTTTGATGACAATCTCGGTGTCGGTGGTGACCACCACGATGCCCTTTGGGACGGTTTGCACGACAGCGAAGGGCAAGGCCTCAGCAAAGAGGGTCATACCAGGAATGAAAATTCGGTCGCCAGCGACCACGGGGCGCTTGGCGAGGCCTCGCTTGGCAAAGCCTTCAATGCCCGGCCCGAACTTGACCTTCTGCTTGTTGGCCATGACCGGCGAAATGGTCAATTTCTTGCATTCCTCAGCCTTCACTTTTCGGACGGTAACTCGGTCGCCGAGGCTGACGCCGGCGTTTTTGCGGATGATACCATCCACGCGGATGATGTCCATTTTGGCGTCTTCTGGGCGGCTGCGCCAGTAAATGGCTGCGGTTGAGCGTTCCTCGCCGCTGATTTCAACAAAGTCGCCTGGTTTGAGGTCCAAGCCCATTTCGGATGAGATTCGAGCTCGGCCAAAACCGACGTCGGAAGGAATGGCTTTTGATACGCGAAGTTCGATGGTGTCGTCTTTATCTGCCATGGTGTCCCCTCTCAAAATCAATGAACATTTTACGGTATATAATGAAATTCAACCGGGCCTTTGACCTGCTCGCAGAGAAGTCTACAGCAGGGCCACTATAAACCCAAGGCCCCATGTTCTTGAATTGCACAACCAAGGTCAAGGACCGCCTCCATCACATTCAAGAGACGGTTTGGATTCGCAAAACCATGACTCATGTTTTGGAAACTGGCTTGGAATACATGGAAATCAACAACCCAACGGGTAAACCCGCTGTTCGCGGCTACAACATCATCAACGGCCAACTCGCTTCAGCCAGCGATGGCTCGACCTTCCAGTCAACCAACCCCGCTCATTTGGCCGACTGCTTGGGTGAATTCCCACTCTCCACCCGAGACGACGTCCACGACGCCCTCCATGCTGCTCACGCTGCGTTCCCTGCGT
>CALGEM010000224.1 GCA_937881505.1 uncultured euryarchaeote | reverse complement strand
GTGATGACAAGAATGATGGGGAGGCCCTCAGGTACAATGGCCACAAAGATGGCGATGGCGACGATGAATTGTTGGACAACGACTTCCTTCAGATCGATGTTAGGTTTGCCGTACGAAACCAGCAAGTTCAGTGAGACGAGCAAAACAGCGACAATGAGCGCAATGAAACCAAGGAATTTACCGAGGCTTTCAAGCTTGAGTTCGAGGGGTGTCTTCGGTGTTTGGGCCTCAGCAATATTGCTCGCAATTTTGCCGAGTTCTGTTTGCATGCCGGTGGCCACCACCAAGCCCAAACCACGGCCCGAGGAGACGGTGGTCCCCATGAAGGCCATGTTTTTCCGGTCAGCGAGCACGGTATCGGCAGGTAGCGCTTGGATATCCTTGCTGATGGTCAAGGATTCACCCGTTAACGCGGATTCATCGACTTTGCACTGTTGAGACCATAGCAGTCGTACATCTGCTGGCACATTGAGGCCCTGTTCAAGACGAACGACATCACCAGGCACCAATTCCGATGTCGGGACTTCACTCTCATAGTCACCTCGTATAACCACACAATTCGAGATGGACATTTGTTTCAGTGAGTCCATGGCTTGTTCTGCTTGATTTTCTTGCCAGAAACCAAAGAAGGCATTGGCCGTCAAGACGATGAAGATGAAAATAGCATCCCCCGGATGGTTGGGATTAATGGCGAGGGCGACCAGGGCGGCGCCCATCAGGAGGTAATTGAGCGGGTCATTGTATTGAGAAAGGAATCGAAGAAACGCTGAGGTTTTTTCAGCCTCTGCAAGTTTATTCATGCCGTACCGTTTTTGTCGACGAACGACCTCGTCAACCGATATGCCGCTCTCGGAACTCTCTTGCATGGCGAGGCTTTCATCAGTTGATAGGTTGTGCCAGTGTTCCTGCATGAAGAAACCTCCGAAAACAAGGCATACACCTTGTTAACAACATATCCTAAATAGTTCAATTATTAATACTGATGATGGAATTCCCATGAAATTTTCACCCTACGACCAACAAATTTCATCAGCGCAGGCTATACTTACCCCAAACCGCTGGAAGGAGCATGAGCGGGCTGAATGAACCGTACATTCCGGCTCATGAATCTCCTCTTGAACTCACAACACGTGTGATCCTTGTCGGTATCGTTTTGGGGGTCTTGATGACTGCCGCCAATGCATATCTCGGTCTGTACGCGGGGATGACGGTCTCTGCGAGTATCCCTGCCGCCGTCATGTCGATGATCATCTTGAGAACGATGTTCAAGGATGTTTCAATTTTGGAAAACAACGCTGTTCAGACCATGGCTTCTGCTGGTGAATCACTCGCTGCGGGTGTCATTTTCACCGTGCCAGCCCTCCTTGTTATGAACATCTGGACGGAGATTCAATGGATGGAGACGCTCATCATCGCCACGCTCGGTGGCCTGTTGGGGACGATGTTCACCATCGCCTTACGACGTTTATTCATCGTTGAGGAAGCCCTTCCCTATCCCGAAGGCGTGGCATGCAGAGAAGTCTTGGTCGCCGGAGAGGAGGGCGGTGATGGAGCCCTAGCTATTCTGTACGCATTGGCTATTGGTGGTATTTACGGATTGATGGTGAAGGGTTTCGAAGTCACCCACCACACAGTTGAAGGCGCTGTTTCGTTTATTTCCACCAGACTCTATGCTGGCATGGATTTGTCCATTGCACTGCTTTCGGTTGGGTACATCGTCGGCATACGGATTGCTTCATTCATCTTCTTTGGTGGTGTGTTGGGATTCGGATTGCTCGTCCCCATGTACGGCTTGATTTATGGATGGCCTGATTCGAAAACATTGGTCGATGGATTTTACATCATTTGGTCAACACAAGTTCGCTACGTTGGTGTCGGCGCCATGGTGGTGGGTGGCGTTTACACGCTGTGGTCAATGCGGAAAACCATCATTACGGGCCTATCCAAAGCCTTTGTCAAAACCGATGATGATGACGACGAGTTGCTACGAACCGAACAGGACATTCCAATGAATCGAGTCTTCATGGTCTGCGGGGTCTTGGTCGTCCTCACGTTTTTCTTCTACTGGTGGGCCACAGAATCCTTTGTCTTGGCCTTGGCAGGTGCACTTTTCCTTGCCTTTGTGGCCTTCTTCTTT
>CALGEM010000223.1 GCA_937881505.1 uncultured euryarchaeote | reverse complement strand
TTACCAAGGTGATTGGATAGATAGTTTGTCGTCAAGGTTTGTTGATGAGCTTCCAGAAAAATTCATTGAGAAGAACAACAATCTTGAAAAAAACGATCAAGATTTTGAATTTAATCAAGATATAGATAATGATAATGAGAATTTCAGAAGCCCTGGATGGATCAGATATCAAAAAAGATTAAAATGATCTCTCAAAAACTAAAAGAATTAAAAAATAAATTTTATCATCACAAAATAGATGGTTATGTAATACCTAAAAACGACGAGTATTTCTCTGAATTTGCAAAAAAAGATAAACTTAAAACCATTACAGGTTTTGATGGATCATTTGGAATAGCGATAATATTAAAGAAAAAAAACTTTCTTTTTGTTGATGGTAGATATGTTGAGCAAGCTAAAATTCAGGCTGGAAAAAAGTTCAAAATACTTGAGATACCAAAAAAACTTCCCTATCAAGTTTTAAATTCGAGCTTAAATTTAGGATTTGATCCAATGATTTTCACTTCTAGAAGTTTGCAATATTACTTTAGAGGTAAAATTAAACTTACCCCTATTAATAAAACGATGATAAACTCAAAGACTTTAGATGGTTATAAATCAAGAAAGTTCTACTCGTTAAACACCAAAGTAGTTGGCGAAACAGTAAACAGTAAGATTAAAAGATTAATAAAAATTTTAAAAAAAGATGGATCGGATCATATTTTTATATCAGCACCTGAAAATGTTGCTTGGCTTTTAAACATAAGAGGAAGAGATAACCCTTTCAGCCCAATCCCTAATTGTAGAATAATACTTAATACTAAAGGGGAAATCAGTTTTTTTTCAGATAAAAAAAAACTTTCTAAAATTCTAAAAAACAAGGATTTTAGAAAAACATCTTTTTTTGAAGAAAATCAAGGAACCAAGGTGGTAGGTCAAGACGTGAAACCGCTCTGTCATCCACCTCCATAGCCAACCATATTGGGCAGCGGTTCAAAAGGACAACGCCCGGCTTTTGTTGCCGACACTTACAAGTTCCACCTGTCCATGGTCGGGTCATGAGCGACGAACGAGACGCTATGGTCGAAGAACGTCTTTCGGTGTTTGATGATGAACCAGACTTGAACGACTGGGTGGAAGTCATGTGCGGTGCCGCCATGGTTGTATTGGGCGTATTTCATTTGGTTGAACCAGGAAATCTCGTTGACCCGGACATCATGCGCTGGTTCGCCGCAGCCGTGGTCGCTGCTGGTGCTGTTTGGGCTGGCCATGGACTCAAAGACATGGCTGTCAAGGAAGTCCGACGTTCAATCGCACTCCTCGACATGGTGAACAACGACCAAGGCGTGGACACCGGTTTGATTCGAGATGTTTTGCTGAACCAAGAGGCCTACAAGGAGTTCCTCGTCCATGCCTACGAATCTGCTTGGGAAGATGGTGTCATCACCGAAACGGAGTTGAAGGAACTGAAGTCGTTCCAGGAAGCCCTTGGCATCAGCGACGCAGAGGCTGCAGACCTGAATGTCAAAGCAGCCATCAAGTCCGCTGCCGCTGACGGAGAGATCACCGATGCAGAAGCAAAGTCAATCGAGATGGCCGCTAAAGCCGCCAAGATGACGGAAGAAGAAACCGCTGAAGCCGTCAACAAGGAACTTGACAAGGCTTGATCAGTCCCATCGGTTTTCGCCTGCATTGACAAAGGCCTGAGCTAATCGTTCTGCTTTCGCCTTGCGCTGAACTTCCATCCAAGTCGCAGCAAGGCCCAACGCAAGACCGCCCAACATCAAGGCACCACCGTAAGGCAACAATCCAGAAGCGCTCCTTACACCCCAAGATGGAGGCACATCTCCTCCATCAAACCCATCGGATGGAAGGAACACCACATCGAGCAAATCCAAATCGCAATCGCACAGCGAGATGGAAATTCGTTCTGGGAAGAGCGACCCTTGCAAGCGAACCCAATCATCGGCACTTACACCCGCTGGCCGGGTGGACCATGCAGGGGCTGCATAGGAACCTGTAGCCGGTGCTGCGAGCATTTCGGTATCGATGTGGATGACCGAGGATTTGGGTTGATCATCAACCACCAACATCGCTTCGAGCATGAGTAAATCAAGGAGAAGGGAACGACCGGCCAGTAAAATGAATCGAACAGTTTGACTTTCAAGCATCCCGTCTTGCGTTTGTTGCGTCGCTCCCTTGGCGACTTGACCGAAAATCGCTTGGTCCAAACGTAAGGATTCCAACTCCGGCACGACCAATTGCCAGCGGCCGTCATCAAGCGGGATGGCTTCCTCAATGTCCAATTTCATCTTCAAGCGCTCGCCTTCCAGCATGCCCCAGGTTGCGCCAGTGTGCGTAGAGAGCGTTTGCTCGGGAACACCCTCGGCAGAGACATCCCAAAGTTGCTGAAGCCTCATCTCGATGAGGGTGTCGAGCGTGATCTCGTCTTGATGTTGAACTTCGTCAGCCATCGCCCAAATCGGGTGCAAAATACCGCCCACCAGCAGCATCAACACGCCGGGAACGAAGAGGCCAAAACGAACACCGTAGGCCGTGGTCGGGCGCATGGCCACGACCAAGAACAACACGAGCATCATCAATGATACCAACAACAAACCAACGCCGTGGTCATCAAGTTGCTCGGCACGGTCGATATCGCCGACAAAGGCGGCCCCTTGTGGGTAATAACTCGCTGAAGCGAAGCCGCTGGGGTCGGTGGGACCAAGCCCTTCGTATCCGAACAAGCCGGACCATGAATAGGGCTGGATTTTATCGGGCGAACCGTGCATGCACAGCGTGTAGTCCCCTGTGGGCAGGGCTCGCCAACGATAGGTGATTTTCAGGGACTCGCCATCGTCATCCACCACCACGTCCGGTGAAGGAGATAGGCGCCCTGCGGCTGTGACAAGGTCGGGAACTGGATGAGGTTGCTCAACCTCAATGGGCACCAAATCCCAATCAACCCTCAAGGTGAGAACCTCGTGCGTTTCAACTTCAAAGGCCCAACAATCGTGGTCTGCACCAACCAAAGCACCACGATGGATGTCTTCGAAGACCGTTTCAATCGGTTGTGTGGTTGAAGAGGGCTCGTCCAAATCAGCCTGCTCTGCATCAATTGACCAGGGGATGTCGAGTTTGAGGAAAGAAGCACCCCTCATGTTGAGCGACCAGGTCCCCGGACGGTCGAGCGTGACCGAAAACAAGAGGCGTACAGGGTCGTCCTCCCAGAGAACACGGCCCTTGTTGAGGCTCAACGGCTCATCTTCAAGCTCATAATTTGATGAGGCAAGTTCTGGAAGCGTGCTGGCTTCAAAGGACCAATCATTCGTGTTTTGACCGAGAATGATTCGCAGGTCTATGGCTGGCCGAAACAGGCTCCCAGCCTCGGTTTGGTGTTTGAAATCGAGTTGGAATTCTCGAAGAATCTCAGGCAGCAACGCCACATGATGTTGACTTGGGTCCATGACGAACTCAAAGGTCAGTACCTCAGGCTGAACCAAACTGGCGAAGGTTTGCCCGGAAACCTGCTCTTCACCGATCGGTGTGGGGGTGAGCACACAATCGTTGTCGGCCCGACAGGAGAGGAAGAGGTCGCCATCTTCCTGGGTGATGGCGGCTGAAGCTGAGAGGGCGGGGTGAACCATCATCAAGAAGAGGCTCAAGAGCAACAGGAACGCCCTGTGCTTCACCCGGGAGCGGTTCACCATCAATCACACCACCAAGGCGGAGTATTTCATTGAATGTCCTGAGTGGACACATCGAGAAGCACCGTTCGACATGTTCGGCACAGGTATCTTCCCCCACCTCTGCGCTGGCGAGGAAAACGAAGGTCGCAGGTCGGACAGACCCAATGCCACTTGGCCCGTGCTAAGCGTCGCTCATGGGTGAATGCCTTGCCCCGTGATGACCCTATGCTGTCGGGCCATTGTGCTTCCATGCTCCGGAAGGAGGCATTGTGAGCACGGTGACCAAGAACGTGAAGAAATTCATGGAACAGGACAAACAAGGCATAATCACGCCAATCATCATTCAATAAAGCAGGATGAAGATCAACCACCTCAACCACCAACTCACCGGAGGGTTGCACGTTCCATCGCGTAACGCCATGCCGTTGGGTGGCGTTGGACCGGAGCACGCCCAAGGCCACCTGCTCAAGCGAAGGAAGATCAGCAGGTTCGAGGAAAGGCATGTGGCGCATCTGCTCGAGAACCTCGTGCCTCATGCCGGTGAGGATGCCCCGCTGTTGGCTGTTCGGCTTGACCAACCGCATCCCTCATGACCAACGATGATAGGCAGGATGACCTTCTTTCACGGCAACGAAGAGACCGCTTCCTGTGGCGCACACCTTGCCTTCGGCTTCCAGAGTCAACTTCACCGTGACCCTGTCGGCCAAGATTTCAGTGGTTTGGCTGATGACCGTTAGCATGGCCCCAAGTGGGGTCGGACGACGAAGTTGCACATCGTACTTCGCCGTCACCGTGCACGGTGGTTCGTCCAATCCTTGGTCGTCCATCAGGGCCACTGCAGCCGTCCAATTGCCATGGCAATCAAGCAATGTACCGATGATTCCGCCGTTCACCATACCCGGAAACGCCTGGTGGTGTTCTTCTGGAAGGAACTCCATTTTGAGGCCACCTTCAATGCGAAAGGAATTGATTCGCAGACCATGTTCATTTGCAGGACCGCACCCGAAGCAAATTGACGAGGGAGCATACATTCGCTGGACGCCGTCTTCACCCATGAGCATCGGAGGCCTCAGCCGCTTCATGGTTCTTCCCTCTTGCTTCCAGCGGAGCGTTGATGATGGAGGCTTACTTGGAAGAATCATGGCCGGGCGGAAGAAGAAAACCGTCCGGAAGGTTCGTGTCGCTCATGAACTTCCAAAACGCCGACGAATGGCCATCGACGAAGCGATGAAAGCCCACCAAACCGAAGACCGTCCTGAATGGGACAGGAGCTCCGAATGGGGTGATGTTCGGTTCTTCCGAAAGCGCATCAAACCCGGACCCTTGCGAACCGTTCACCTCCCGCTTCTCGACGTCAGTCTCGGGGATTCGTGGCCCATCCCGGTCACCATTATTCACGGCGCCAGGCCGGGGCCTTGCATCACCATCTTGGGCGGAACCCACGGGGATGAATTGACGGGTCCCTCGGCGTGTACGCACCTGCTGAGCAATGCGTTCACCGATGAAGGGAAGCCGCTTGACCCAAAGACCATGGCAGGGACCTTGAGGATTGTACCCGTGGTCAACCTGCCCGGCTACCGCATGAAATCACGGTACTTCCCCGATGGCCGAGATTTGAATCGTCAATTCCCGGGAGACCCAACAGGCTCCACCACGCGACGAGTCGCTGCACAAGTTTGGAACCATTTGGTTGAGGACAGCGACGGTATCATCGACCTTCACAGCGCAGCCAAAGGTCGTAAGAACATGCCACAAGTTCGGGTTGACTTGACGCATACAAGTTCATACTTACTAGCGAAGTCTTTCGGTATTGAAATCATCTTGGATTCCGTTCCGCCAAAAGGAACCTTGAGGAGAACGGCCAACAGGGCGGATATTCCAGTCATCACCTACGAAGGCGGTGGAGCCGATACCTTGGGAGACCAATCGGTAAAGGTGGCCGTCCACGGTGTCATGAACGCCTTGCGCTCGATGCGCATGGTGCCAGGCAATCCGCAACGCCCGAAATTCCGTATCATGGCCAGCGGCTCAACGTGGCTTCGTGCCGGGGAAGGAGGCCTGTTGGACATGTTTGTCCAAGCGGGCAGCGTGATGCGGGAAGGGGAGGTTGTGGCGACGATTTCCGACCCTGCAACACCCGGCATGACCGTTGACATCGTGGCTCCGGAAGATGGCCTCATCATCGGTGCAGCGACCAACCCGTTCACCGCTGCAGGCATGCCCGTTGGGCATTTCCTCCCCATCTCCAAGCATTTTGGCTTGCTCGAAGAGCAAATCGATGAAAACGGCCAGTTCATCGTGAACGGAAGCCTCGAAGAACGTGTTTGGCGAGAAGAGCATGAAGTCAACGAGGTTTCGCTTGAAGGCGAATGGAGCGGTGGCACCGTTGACTCAGAATGGGTTGGCTCAAAACCGACGAGTGATGAGCGAGACTTCGAAGAAGAAGGCGCCTGATCACGATGCCGTAAACGCAGCAACAGCCGCGTGAATCTCTTCATCCATCATGTTCCGCTTTTGGCCCTTGGCCACTTCGAAGAGATGGGCA
>CALGEM010000222.1 GCA_937881505.1 uncultured euryarchaeote | reverse complement strand
GCCACATACCGTGGCCGACCAACTCGGGCATCACGCATCGGTCATGGTTGGCCCAGCGGGCGATGGACAGCCACTGGTCGGCTTCAATGAGGCGGCTGACCGCCACTTCGCAGTGGGTCTTCAGCGGACCGAGCTGGCGGGCGAGGTTCACAAGATGGTCTGTTTGCTCCGCTTTGAGCTTGGATTCAAGCGCAGCATCAATGCCGTCAATCGATTGGCGGTCGATCTTTGCCGGCCAAGAATCCGTAAAGATGTCAAACGGGCAACGGAGCCGCGCCGGTTCAAGGAAGGCTGCGAGTTGTTCTCGTGCTTGCTGCATGGCTTCCTGAATAACGTGGCCCGTGGCGTCTCGCAACTTTCGTTGAAACGCCGTTCCGTCTGCCAGCGCTTCAAGCAATTCGGCGCCGGAGAGTGCCATCTTCGCATCGTTCATGGCGCTCTCAACCTGCTGGTTCACATCGGCTTCGAGTTGCTTGACCATACCCCACAATTCGTCTTTGATGCGAGCCACCTCTTCGATGGACGATGCATCGCCGAGCATTGACATGGTTTCTGGAAGGCTTGAGAGCGGCGCAAGGGCTTCTCGAAGCGCCTCCAATGCCTCGTTGTCCGGCAACTGGTTGGCATTCATGGCCTCAACAACACCGCACACGACATCCAATGTTTTCCGATTGTGGGTGAACCAGTCGATGGTTCGCTCGGGGAGAATGAGGGCTTCTTCGGGCGAGGAGCCCAACACCAGCCAACCGTCGGGGGCTTCCATCGGTGCGCCGGGACCAAGCCATGACACCGTTTTGAACACGGTGTAATCCTTCCACGACTCTTGTTCAGTGGGCTGGAGGACACGGCAGAATTTCTTGAGGTGGTCCAGTGGTTCGGGCGAAACCACGACACGCTCGTAGCGCTCTTGCTTCTCCTTGAGGCGGCCGAGATGGCTCCATGCATTGTGTTGGGCCTCAAGCCAAGCAGCATCGAGTTCCATGGCTGCTGCCGCCATGCGGCGTCGGGGCTCGGGGTCGGCCACCGGCATCAAGAGACCCATACGCTCTCGGGTCGCCGAGCACGACGCAAAGGATTGGATGTGGGCGAGGAGGTGCTGGTGGAGTTTCTGTGCTTCCTTGGTGGCGAGGAAGCCACCTTCACCGCCAGCGTAGGAGCGAGCCAGCGATAGCGCCCGCTTGACCGACAGCCCCTCAACCTCTGCCAGTCGGCCCACATCGCCCGATGCGAGCGTAGAAACAACCGCTTCTTCGGAGCCAAAATGTTCCTTCATCTTCGAAGCCATACGTTCGGTGACACCGGGCAGTTTGGTCAAAACCATGTGGCCCATCGTTTGTCAAGGGCTTAAGAGGATGACGCTGGACGAACCGCTCAAAACCTAAACTCAACACACCCGCTGGCCTTCGCCACCGTAGTCTTGCATGGGCACCTGGAACAGGTCATCGCAAGTGCGCTTAACGATGGGGAGGGTCAGTGTGGATTCCGCCCAGTTGATGGAATAGCCTCCAGCAGCAGCGGGTGAAGGAACATAGTCGCGCCCCGTCTGGGACATCGTGATAACGATGGATTCACCCTCTTCGAGGAAGATGTCCATAGCCATGAACTCCATCTTACCGAGAACGGTTTGAAATCCAATGAGGGCTTCTTGACCGTCACGTCCACCTTCGTGGAAGCGGAAATCCATGACAGCGTGACCCAAACGCAGGCCGTTGCCGTCGCTCATCTCCAAATATCCATGCGCACCGTTGGCGGTATGCGGGGTGACGGCGATGTGGAAGGTGGGCATGCCGGCGATGAAAACATCCTCATCAAAGGGCCCATAGGTCATGGTGATCGTTTCGGTGGTGGTGATCATGGAAGCTCCAGAGGGGTTGAGGTCGGCTGCAGAAATTTCGAGGTACTCGGTATCGGGTGCTGGGTAAGTGGTTTCAAAGCGCCATCCACCACGGTTGTCTTGCATCTCCACACCGAGGGTTGGTGCGCGTCCTTCGCCCTTGAGGTACCAGTCAAACCAGTACAGCATCTCATCAGCCCAATCCCACCGGAGCGTGTAGGGATAGGCCTCCAAACCCTCGCCGCTTGGCAGAGCACTGTGGCCTGATTTGCGGTCGGGATAGTCGTGAGCCCATTGACCGGCGAGCGTCTTGATTTCAATGCCAGCCTCTTCGACGATTTGATGAGTGGGGAACGACATGTGCGGGTCGACGTTCCAATCTTGCATGCCCTGAATGATGTAGACCGAGCCGTTGTAATTCTCAATGACACGGTCAAGGAACGAGCGCTCAGTCCAGTAATCGTTGCCGGCGTAGGTCACCATACCTCCCGAAAGGTAAGCCGCTGGCCCGTTCACATAGCCTTCGAGGTACCCCTCGCACAGCGTGTGAGCGTCTTCACTGTCGCCGTCAATACCGAAGGAACCGTAGACGCCGTTGTGCATGATCATCCCTCGCGCTTCCATGCTGCCGTTGCGCCACATCAATTCGTGGACGCCAATAAGGCCGGACATGGGAACAATGGTGGCGAGATGAGGGTTGCCAAAGGTGGCGGCCTGCCAAGGGGTTGAGCCGTCGTAGGACTTGCCGATCATCCCGACCTTGCCGTTGGACCAGGCTTGCGTACCGAGCCACGACACCGCAGCGTCGATACCTCGTTGCTCGTCGGTGCCCATGAGGTCCATGCAGTGGTTGGATTCGCCGGTGCCAAAGACCGAAACTTGGGCCACGCCATAGCCGTGAGGGACGTAATTCTCAATCAGCATCTTGCCCAGCCGGTCGGCGGGTGTCAGCGCATCAACATCGCCGTCGTTGTAGTACGGTCCAACCTCGGAGATAACGGGAACTTGACATGACGGGTCAAGCGATTCACTTTCCCAGTCGCAACCTTCGATAACGGGAAGCCAAAGACCAAGGTGAACCGTGGCATCACCGGTCAAACCTGCACCACCGTCAGCAGCCGTGATGGTGGGGACGGGCACGTAGACGGAGCGAACCTCATCAATCTCGTACGACCCATTCACGCTCACCC
>CALGEM010000221.1 GCA_937881505.1 uncultured euryarchaeote | reverse complement strand
GCGGCATGGGTGGCAGGCCAGGAGGCATAGGGGGTTTCTCATCGCTCATCGTTTATTCCTCAGCATCGCTCGGGTGCGACGAGTTCTTGGACACATGGTGAGCACATAACCATTCTCCAAGGATGATTTGACCACCGTGATACGAAGATACTCTCGAAGTCCCCGATGAAAGGAGGTTTCTTGTAGGGTCGGCAGAACCGAACAGCATGGTCGGTATGGACAACAGTTCCCCTCCTGTTCTTTTCGTCGTCGGTACGGCAGGTGCAGGAAAATCTTCGCTTGTGACTTCCTTTCAACGGTGGTCCCGCTTCCTCGAAACCGAAGTCATCGCCGTGAACCTTGACCCGGGTGCAGAACGGGTGCATTATGACGCAGAGTTTGACGTTCGGGACCTCATCTCGTTGACTGAGGTGATGGACGAGTACGACCTTGGGCCGAATGGTGCACAGATTCTGGCTGCTGACCTTCTGGCAGCACAAGCCGGTGAAGTTGCTGACCAACTCCACACCCTTTCGGGTGAGATGATGATCGTTGACACCCCTGGACAAGTCGAACTCTTTGCGTTCCGTGAAGCGAGCAACCACCTCATTGAGACCTTGGGGCGAGAGCAATCCGCCATCATTTACCTCTTTGACCCGATGCTTTCTCGCTCGCCGTCTGGATTCGTCTCCCAAATGCTCCTTTCTTCCATTGTTGAATTCCGTTTGGGACTGCCGACCAAGAACTTCCTCTCAAAGGCCGACCTGCTGGAGCCTGACGAGCTTGACCAAATCCTTGAATGGTCTGAGCGACTTGAAATTCTAGAATTGGCCCTCTACGACGAAGCAGGGGGTCAACGCACTGAATTTGCTATCAACCAGCTCCGTATGATGCAAGAATTCTCCCAAGCCCCAGGACTGACGCCGCTCTCCTCTGAACTCGAGGAAGGCCTTGCCGACATTCTGACATTCGCACAAGCCTTGTTCGGTGGAATGAGCGATGCACGGGACGGCTTCGCTGCTGATATTGAACACGAAAAGAACTGAGCGCACAACGCTTAGAAGCCGCCTTGTGGTGGTGAAGGCATGGTACAACACCTGCTGGCGATTGACGATGTTGACGACGACTTTGAGGGCATCTTGAAGTGGGCGATTGAATTCAAGCGACTTTGGAAACAAGGCGATGATGTGGCTCTGAATTTCCTCCCACTCGACACCTTAGCCATCGGATCCATCTACGAAAAGCCCTCAACCCGTACCCGCGTTTCCTTTGAGGTCGGTGTCCAGCGATTGGGTGGGAGCGCTCTGACGCTTCTGAAGAATGACATTCAACTTGGCAAATCCGAAACAGTGGGCGACACATCTCAGGTGCTCTCTCGCTTTTTGGGTGGCATGACCTACCGCTGTTTTGCCCACGCTGATGTGGAAGAACTGGCCAAGCACGCCACGGTACCCGTCATCAACGCCCTTTCTGCCAAGCACCACCCCTGTCAAGCAGCAGCCGACCTGATGACCGTCATGGAACATCACGACGATACTGAAGATTTGACGGTGGCATGGGTTGGCGATGGAAACAACGTCCTGCACGATTTGATGCTTGCCTGTGCCATGCTCGGCATCAACATCCGATACGCATGTCCTGAAGGCTATGAACCCGCTGAGGACGTCGTTGAGCGGACCAAAGCCTACGCCGAGAAAAACGGCAGCACGGTCGTTCACACCACCGATCCGGTGGAAGCCGTCAACGAAGCCCATGTGGTCTACACCGATGTCTTCATTTCGATGGGGGAGGAACACATGACGGACAAAATGCAAGCCTTTGATGGCTATCAGGTCAACGAGGAAATGGTGAGCCACATGGACGAGAACTGGTCCTTCATGCACTGTTTGCCAGCCCATCGAGGCGAGGAAGTCACCGATTGGGTCATGGACCACGAACAGAGCATCGTGTTTGACCAAGCCGAAAACAGAATGTGGGCTCAGATGTCCTTGATGACCTACCTCATCAACCGAGGGGCCTGGGATGCCATGGGCGAATTCATGGGTTTGGTCTGATCACAGCGAACCAGCAACCACGAAACCGATCAAACCGAGCAGCATGGCTGCTCGAATGCGACCGGCTACCAAGGCGTCATCGCCTTTGTAGAGTGGACCGTTGAGGGTGATAAGGGTCAAGATGGCTGGGGTTTG
>CALGEM010000220.1 GCA_937881505.1 uncultured euryarchaeote | reverse complement strand
CAAAACCCGACCAACTGGCGTAAACGATGTGCAAATCACCCGCAGCGTCAACGGCGATGGAGGGATTTTTCCCGGTATTACCCGAAGCGTCAACGATGGTGTTGGTCCATTGGCCGTTGGGCACGCCCGTCGAATAGCGCAAATCTTCGTTATCGCTGTCGTAGTGCGCGATGTGGAATTGCCCTTGTTCATCCATGGCCAACGAGGTGGAATAGCCCGGGTACATGTTGTTGCCAAACGAGGAGGCGTCGGGGGAATAACTCAACCACGAACCGCTTTTGTTGGTGGCAAATTTCAGTTTTGAATTGTCTCGGTCCTGGTAGGCGATGTAGATGTGGTCGTTTTCGTCAATGACGATGGAGGAATCACAACCCTTGTTTGACCCCGAGTCAACGCTCTGGGTGGTCCATGTGCTTCCGTCGTACGACGCAAGACGAAGTCCGTTACCGCACCATTGGCCCGTTTGTGAGTAGGAGATGTGGGGGTGGTTGTTGGAGTCAACAGCGATGCCGACCGGCGCAAACCGTGCAGAGTAGGAGACAACACCGCCGTTCCAGTCCTGCCCGTCATAGTGTTGATACACGAGTTTTTCACCTTGGGCTGAGTAAGCCACGTGAAGTTCATCGTTGTCATCGATGACCATGTGGGCGTCCCAGCAATAACTGCCAGCACAACTGTCAACTTCAGCCGTGCTCCACCCCGAACCGTCGTTTTCAGCATGCATAATCTTGTAGTTTCCACCGTTGATGTAAACGATGTGTACGTGGCCGTTTGAGTCCACGACGATGGCGTTTTCTGGGCCTGATTCATCCGTGTAGTCGGCGGTCGTTTTCGTCCACTGGTGATTGATGCCGTCGTAGCTAACGTTCCTGTCGGCCATGTCTCGGAATCCACTCCCAGTGATGGTCAAGTCCTCACCACCGCTCGTCCAACCGGAGGTAGTGGACAGGCTCACCTGAAGGGGGCTTGACTGGATGAGGGGGTTTGAATCCTCCAATATCGCCGCATGATTGAGGACTGGCGACAACGCCACGGCCATCAAAATCACCGTAACCAGCCAAGTTCGCATGATAACCGCTCTGCATTACCTGCAAATATCCTTTTGTAACGGTTGTGTGACTTGTTGTGAAGTTGTTCAAAGAACTCCCAAGTGCACCGTTCGGATTTGATGCATAACCCATGCCTTGACCGCAGATTCCTTCTCAAACGCTTGGCAAGAGGCCGACACGTGCGAGCGCTCCCCACACAGGGTCAAGGAAGCCCGGCAGGAAGCGGTGGCGCAGGTAAACAGCAGCAGCAAGCGAGATTTTCTGCGCTTTGTTGAGTTTGACACGCTGAGTGAACACGTCGCCTTGCTGCTTCTCGATTTGTCGCAGAATCTTGTCGTAGAAGGCGATCATGGCTGCAGGTGAGTAGCGGCTACGCCGAGGCAACAATGGCAGAAGGGCGCGGGCTTCTTCGAGGTAGGTGCGAGCACGAGCAGCATAATGGCGGCAGTAGGGTTCCCAATGCTTGTTCAGGACGATTTTTCCATCGAGCTCCTGTTCGGTCATGTCGTTGCGCTCGAGCTCGTCAAGCGGCAAGTAGACTCGGTCTCGCTGAATGTCTTCACCAACATCTCGCAAGACATTGGTCAGTTGCATGAAGATGCCCCACGACTCGGCGTATTTTCGTGCCATGGGGTTGTCGTAGCCGTAGACTTCAATGCACATCAGGCCAACGACCGAGGCAACTCGGTAGCAGTAAACATAGAGTTCGTCAAAGGTGCGGTAGCGGTTGTTGTAGAGGTCGTCCTCCATGCCCGAAATCAAGTCGTCAAAGACTTCTCGGGGGATGTTGTAGCGGTGGACGGTGTCCTTCAGCGCAAGGAAAACGGGGTCGGTTGAGTGCACATCGCCGTAGCAAGTGGAGAGTTTCTTACGGAAGAAGAAGAGTTGGGTGATTTTGTTGAGATAGGCCTCTTCGTCAAGGATGGTTCCACGGTCTTGCAAGGATTCAAGTTGGTTCCGGTAAGCCGTAGCTTCCGGGTCCATCTCGCCCTTACTTCCAGGGAATCGGTCAGCCCAGTCGCCGTCAGCGATGTCGTCTGCACGTCGGCAGAAAGCGTAGATGGCGCACATGGCCAGTCGCTGTTCGTCTGGCAGGTACTTGAAGGAGTGGTAGAAGTTTCCCGCCTCCCGCATCGTCAGTTCCTCACAGTATCGGTAAGCGAGTTTGTGGAGTTCCGCTGGAGGCTTTTCCGACCAGATTGGAGCATCCAGGTGAGCAAAGGGGTCAACCAGTTCGTTGGTTTCACCGACAATACCGATGAACGAAGCACCCTCTCGCAGAGCCTCCATGGCGGTCACGCTCACGGCCTTCACGGCGTCTCGTGCGAGGGTGACACCCGCTCGGAGTCGGTCAAGTGTGGTGGGGGGTCGAACCTCTTCCTCACCGTTTCTGCTCGCTGCGTTGCCCTTGAGGGGAAACAGCAAATCGAGCGGCTTGCGGCGTTCCAGCATCCTAACCGTACCGCCCTCGCGTCCCTTGTTTATGAGACCTCGCCTCAATGGCGTGAGTTACAGAGGTTCTTTGATTTTATGTAAGTATTTGTCCACAAAGCAAATAAAATTCTATAGAATGGCTACTTGTCCCGATTCTTTTCGAGCAAGCGATTCACGCCTCCGGGAATGAGGAGTGCACGCAAGAGTTTGCGCGCATAGGCTTTCATTTCATCACGGGTCACCTTGATTCTGTCCTCGGAATTGAGAATGTTGCCTTCTCGAAGAAGCGTGACCGTACGCTGGCCAACCAAGACGGGAAGCATGCATGAGGCTCGTAGCCGGAATTGAGTATCGGGGATCATCCGGATATAGGCCGTGGCGGCTTCGAGATGTTCGTTTGTTAAATCCAAGTATCGGTCGTACAGTGGGCGGAAGGTTGCAAGGTTTCCATCATCGAGCAAATCCTCTGGCTTGAGCCCGATGGTTTCCAGTGATGCTCGGGGTATGTAGCAGCGTCCAAAGCGCAAATCCTCGGGGATGTCTCGCAGGATGTTGATCATCTGCAGCGCCTTACCAAACCGAATACCACGTTCCATGAACAAGGCCTCCTCTTCGGGAGGCAGTTTCATCAAATGGGCCAGCGACATCTTCGTCCAAAACACGCCAACGCATCCAGCAACTCTGAAGGTGTAATCGTCAAGTTCCTCCTCGTTATCCAAGGCAGAGATGTTCCCGCCCTCGTTCGCCGGGCCGAAGCGCTGAAGGTCAAGCAATTGGCCTCCGACAATGATGTCAAGACATTCCAACATACGTTCCTGGTCCTCGGGGCTGTAGACTTGGAGGCCGTCAACGACGTCGCTCACATTTCGGAGAAGTTCGGCCTCGTGTTCGTTGTCCTGGAGTTCCGCTAATTCACTCAAGTCGGGAAGTACCTCGCCACGGCCTTGCACCGCGTCGTTGTAGGCTTTGAGGTGGCTGGAAAGCAGGCTGGTCTCACCCACCTTCGAATCCGCAATCGTATCGGCGACCCTCGCCAGGAGGTAGAGGAGACCAATTTGTCCTCGGGTCTTTTTTGGAAGGTACTTCAATGTCGGGTAAAACGACCGAGAGGTGGTCTCTAAGAGACGGTCGATTTTTTCATTCACCAAAACGGGCAATTCATCCCTCTCCGTTCCGCCCACCCTGCCCTTCTGCATGAAGATATTCGTTCAAGAGACTCCGTCGTCCCCCCACACTGTGAGAAGTCATGGGATTGAGGGCATCTTGACGCAATCCTTTAGGAACAGTAGCCTGACCAAACCCTAGAAGGGGGTGGCACCATGAACTGCGGCGCATGCGGCGAACAAATTCCAGCAGACAGCATGTTCTGCCCCGAATGCGGCGCCCGACAGGACAATTCCGTTGCCGGAGGTTTCGCTCCCGCTCCCAATCAGGGCATTCCGAACTTCCCCCCTCAGCAACGCTCCTTTGACCCCGTTTCTGGACAAGCCCAGCGCATGCAACAGGAAGCCAACATGAATCAGATGGGCCAGTTCCCAGCCGATATGATGCAAGGCATGGCTCAGGGGATTCAGCAGCAACAAAACCTTCCGCCCGGCGCCTACCCTCAACAACCTCTCCACGGTGGCTTCCCGCCGAACCAATTCCCACCCCAACAGGGGAACGTTTTGCCCGCTAACCAACAAAATCCCATGAACGACATGCCCAATCCCCAGCGGGGGCCATCCATCGCCAGCGGAGCATTGCCAGCTTCTAGCAATGTTTCGCCCTTGGCCGCTGGTGGTACAAAAGTCGCTCACAATCCCGCAAACTCCCCTACCGATGCCATGGTGAATCGCCTTGCAGAAGCCGAGCGAGCCGTCAAGGATGAGCGTCGAAGTCAATGGCTTTCCATGAACCAATCCCCAGCATCCTCCGTGCTGGCCAACCTTGGCGGAGGAGAACTTCCGGCTCACCTTCGTGGTGGTGGAGGAGACGGCTCCAACCCAGCTGCAGAGATCATGGCCGGCGCTCTTGGAACAGCCTCAAACGATGCGCCGAGTGAAGCTCTACTTCGTCGCATATCGGAGGTTGCTGTTCGCCGTGTCGCCCGAAAGCGAGGCGTTGCTGTTGAGGCCCCTCAAACAAAATTGACCGACGATATGTTTGATGTCAACATCACCTATGTTGACGACGGCCGTGTTCTGGACTCCCCTGAAGACCTCACGCAAGCCTTTGAGCATGCTATCCAAACGGAACTTGCTCTGAAAGGATTCGATTTGTCGTGCAACATCACCATGTTCCGCTCAAAGGATGGAAAAACAGAGAAAATCGGTGAAGAAGAAGCCGATGAGGACATGTTTGCTTGTGAAATCTGCGACGGCCTCGTGAAAGAAAGCGACCCAGTTTGCCCACATTGCGGTGCCATGTTTGAAGACGAAGAAGAAGTCTCAACTCCAGCTCCCACTCGCTCCGGACCCCCAGGTCCCGGAAAGCGTGGCCCCCCTGGCCCCAAGAAGAGCGGTGGCCCCCCCGGTCCAAAGAAGGGCGGCCCTCCTGGCGGTCCCAAGAAAGGCGGTCCCGGCGGTCCTCCTGGTCCGAAGAAGAGCGGTCCTCCCGGTGGTCCCAAGAAAGGTGGCCCCGGTGGTCCTCCCGGTCCGAAGAAGAGCGGTCCTCCCGGTGGTCCGAAGAAGAGCGGTCCTCCCGGCGGCCCTCGCAGGGGTCCTCCAAAGTGATGATGTGAGGTGCCGGCATGGGCTCCTTTGACTTTGGAAATATTGGATTCTCAGGAACGTTACGTCCATCGCAATTAGCTGCTAAATCGGTCATAGAGCCGCAGCTTTCAGAGGGCGCAGACCAACTCTACATCGTCGCTCCACCGGGCTCTGGAAAAACCATTCTCGGGCTCTATGTGTGGGCGGATATGGTTCGCAAACCAGCCCTCGTTCTCTCTCCAAATTCTGCGATTCAGGCTCAATGGCTCGCAAGAACCTCCTTGTTCGACTTGGACGGTAACGAAGACGGGCTGAGCCTGGATCCCAAAAAACCCGGATTACTCACCTCCCTCACGTACCAATCGTTGACGATGGTTCGCAGCAAGGGCGACGACCTCGAAGGAGCTGGGCTCCAAATGTGGCTGGCAAAATTAATTGAAGACGGAGAAGCCATCGACGAGGCTTCGGGTTTGGCCTGGCTTGAAGACCTTCGCGTGAAAAATCCCGATTATTTTGAGAAAGAGATGAAGAAATATCGGAAAAAAGTGCGACGAGAAAAGGTTGGCGAAGACGGTGCCCTGGCATGGCTCAACGAGGGAGCAAAAGCCTCCATTGAAGCGTTGAAAGCCGCCAACATCGGACTCATTATCCTCGATGAGTGTCACCACTTGACAGAACATTGGGGAGAAGTTCTCCTGGCCCTCCGTGAAGAACTCGGCCATCCCATCATCCTCGGTTTGACGGCAACACCTCCTGATGAAGAAAAAGCGGGGGTGGTCCACTACAAAGAACTCCTCGGCGAGATCGATTACGAGGTGCCAACACCTGCACTCGTCCGTGATTCAAACCTTGCACCGTATCAGGACCTTGCCTATTTCGTTCGTCCAACACCGAAGGAAATCGCCTACATCTCCGAAGCCGATACGGCTTTCCTTGAGGTCGTTGATGAGATTTCTCAACCCTTCGCCGAAGAGGGTCGAGCCTTGTGCTTCCCGGATTGGCTCGCTGACACCCTTGAACATCGCCGGATACCGGGGCGAAAAGGGTTGAGTTATGCCGAATTTCACAAAACACTTCCAAAGTTTTCTGATGCAGCCCGAGCCTACCTCACGGTGAAAAAGCGCACGCTTCCCAAAGGCGTACCGATGTCGTCGGTTGGGTTTGGGGATTTCCGGGACAGCACCCCGATGATTGTTTTGCTTCGACCGCTATTGGACCGTTATGTCCGCTTTGGCTTGCTTCGTTCCACCCATCCCAAAGACCAGGAACTCGCAGATGAGGTCTCACGACGTTTCCAATTACTCGGCTACCAAATCACCTCAAGCGGTGCACGACCTTGCGCATCGCCGGTAGGGCGAATTCTCGCATATGCACAAGGAAAGACAGAGGCCTTGTCCGACATTTTACGAGTGGAATACGAAGAACTCGGCGAGCGCATGCGCTGTGTCATCGTCACGGATTTTGAGAAGACATCCTCCACGGCGGTTGTCGACGAGGTCCATGATGACGAAGCCGGCGGGGCCATCGGTGTGTTCAAGGCACTCGTGGAATGTGAGTTGGGCGACCAACTTGACCCCGTGCTCATGACAGGAAGCACTTTGCTGGTTGATGACGACCTCTCAGCCCGATTTCTTGAACGAGCGCGTTCCTGGGTGAGCGAGCGAAACCTCTCCATCGAATTCCGCGATGAATCCATGGGTCGATTCCACCACATTCACGGTTCAGGAAAGGATTGGGCGCCACGATACTACTCCACCATGGTCACTGAATTCTTCCAGGAAGGCATGACGCGTTGCTTGATAGGAACAAGAGGTTTGTTGGGTGAGGGTTGGGACGCCTCTCGGATCAACGTGCTCGTTGACCTGACCACGGTGACCACGAGCATGAGTATCAATCAGCTTCGTGGTCGCTCAATGCGCCTGGACAAGTTGTGGCCTGAAAAGGTGGCCAACAACTGGGACATCGTTTGTCTCGCTGAAGAATTCATCAAAGGTTTTGACGATTACGAACGCTTTGAACGCAAACATAAGAACCTCTATGGCGTTTGCGATGATGGTTCTATAGAGAAAGGCGTCGGTCATGTTCACGCAGCCTTTACCGAATTAAAACCTGAAGCAGTCAACGAAGGTATGGGCGTCATCAATCAAGAAATGCTCGAACGAGCACGCCGCCGTACAGCCTCACGAGACCTGTGGGCCATCGGCACACCCTTCTCCGCTGAGGCCCGGAAAAGCTTGGAGTTCATGCCTGCACAACCTCTTGGCGGGATGCAGTTCAAATTTGGAAAAT
>CALGEM010000219.1 GCA_937881505.1 uncultured euryarchaeote | reverse complement strand
GTGAAGTTCATTCTTCTAACACGGCATCCATGGTTTTCATGACGTTCGCATCGCCAACGGCCACACCGTCGCCAAAGTCAATCCAAGGAGGATGGCCCTTGATTTTGGCCCGAGTGACGTGTTCGGCCGTAAAGATGGCCGGCAAGAGGAATGCACTGGTGATGAAGGCGAAGATGATGAGCAAGCACATCAGCATGAAGAAATTCTCAAGGCCGGGGAAAGCGGCGAGGAAACCCGCTGCAATTCCAGAAACGGTGGTAATGGTCGTTTCGAAGATGGTTTGCCCCGTCTCCTCAATAGCCGATGCCATGCCGTGAGGTGACTCACCCTCCTCTCGTATGCGGTGCATCACGTGAATGGAATCGTCAACACCGATGCCGAACACAATGGTTCCAATCATCGCCGTGAAAATATTGACGTTCACATCACCGCTTTGCATCAGGAGTGGCTGCCAAAGGATGACCACGGCAACAGGGATCATGGTGTATATGCCGAGGCGAGGGGAGCGGAACACGAACATCAGCAAAATGGTCAAAACGAGGAGCGTGAGCAGCGTGGTTGTGGTTTGTGTATCGTGAATACCTTCGTTGATGTCCAAGGAGACAGGTAGGCCTCCCGTCAGCAGTGAGGTGCGTGTGTTCAGCAGGGTGGGTCCTTCAGAGAGGATATCGTCGATTTCATCACGAAGTTCACCTGCCACATTGAGGTTCATGTACGGTTGGGTTACATAGACGATGGCCTTCGTGTTGTCCTCGTTCATCAACATCGACCGAACCTCCGCCGACAGTGTATCAAAAGCCACGTTTACCATGTCCTTCCTTAGTGCTTCTCGCTCGCTCAAGGGCACCAATGTCCACCCCGCGCAATTGATGTCGGTGATGTCCTCGCTGTCCCAGCAAGGGTCGTGGAGCAAGTCCCACAGCGAA
The DNA here is from genome assembly GCA_937881505.1 of uncultured euryarchaeote. Classification (GTDB taxonomy): domain Archaea; phylum Thermoplasmatota; class Poseidoniia; order Poseidoniales; family Poseidoniaceae; genus Poseidonia. The sequence goes on along the minus strand of CALGEM010000219.1, from coordinate 1,686 downwards.
CCATCTCCTATGGTGATGCCACCCGGTCCAGTGATGGTGGCCGGGACGGCTTTGAGGAAGGTGATGATACTGGTCGTTGATGTTTCATCAACCTGGTCAATCTGGTACTCCATAGCGTCCATGGAGTCAAGGACTGGCAGATCACGGATGTTATCCGTGTTGTTGTTGTTGGGTCGAGAAGATGCGTCGTAGATGTAGAGTGATGTTTGTCCGCTGCTGAATTGACGGGAGTATTCCGCCAGCGAATTGAGAGAATCGATGCCGTCTGGAGCTTCAGAAGAGCCGGTGATGGGTTTGCTTAATTCATCCATGTTGGCTACACCATAGGCGGTGATTGAGCCTGCAAGAAGAATGATGATGAGGAAGCCCTTGATGGGGGCTTGCCCAATGTTTTTCCACACGCCGGGGTTGCTGCGTTTGTTGAATTTCAACATCCACGCGAGCGTTGGCACCAAGACGATGCTCAATATCAAGGTCGAAGAGATGCCGATGACGAGGGTAATGCCAACGGAGCGTATCGGTGCAATCGGGACAATGAACGGAGCGATGAGGACGGAAAAACCGACAATGGTGGTCATCGCTGAGAGGAAGACCGCCACACCCGTTGAACGGGTCATCTCCATCACGCAGGATTTGTAAAATTCCAAATCCCAAAGATCAGGAACGGCTTGTTCGGGCTCGCCACGTTTACGCCTGCGCTCGTTTTCATCATGGGCGCGGTCGATTTCTTTTCGTCTGACCTCCTCAATCCTGTTGACCATGTGAAGCGCATAGTCGACACCTAAACCGATGAGAATGGGGAAGGTGGCGACGATCATCGGGGTGAGGGTGATGTCCATGATGACCGACGAACCAAACGTGATGGCCAACGCCATCAAAATAGGTGTCCCCGTGATGACCACGACCTTGGCTGACCGATGAAGGGTTGTGATAACCAACACCGTGAACAAAACAGACCACGGAAGAATCATCAGCAAATCTTCGTAAATCGCATCGGAAATGTCTTCCAAGACTTTGGTCAGTCCCGTAACCGTGATGGAATCCGTGTTTCGATACTCGGAAGGACGTGCATCAATGATGTCTTGGAAGTGGTTGAGGAGCGCAGAGAAATCCTCCCAATCCCCGGTGACTGATGGGTTGTGGTGCATGCCGACAATGATGGCCGTTGTGTCCCATATCCCGTCCCCGTCCATATCGTTGGTGTAATTTCCGTCCCCGTCGCTGTCAACGGTAGGGTCCATGTCGTTCGTGTCCTTGATGAGTGAGTCAAATGCCCCGTTGGACTCTTCGATGATTTGGTCAATCCTATCTTGACTGGGGATGGCATACTCTCCGCCCTCGGGCAAGAGTTCACAATCTAAATCCAAAGGTAAGCGATTGTTTACTCCGTGCACACAAAGTGAATTGTTGAATCGTCCGTCAGCGGAATTGATTTCTTTTATGACTTGGGCCGGCGAGATAATCCACAAGACACCGTCGTTTCGTCCGTGGTCATTTTTATCGAAATCCATTTGACTCTTTATCATAAATCCTAATTTGCTAAGACCATGAATCCCTGTAGTTAAGATAATATCGCCTGGTTTACATGCATTTCTTCTTAATTTAAGTTCACCTTGAATCCCAAAGGCTGTTATTGATATAGTTTTTTGATTACCTTTTGAGCAATCTCCTCCAAGAATTATGCCG
>CALGEM010000218.1 GCA_937881505.1 uncultured euryarchaeote | reverse complement strand
AAGGGATGTTGACCTCACCCTCTTGCCCGTTCGAGCCCACGCCCTTGATGACGTAGTCAACGACTTCGTTGCCGGCATAGTCTTCGCCGTTTCCGGTGAAGAAGTCAGCGAGTGGCACCTTGAATTTTTTCATGTCGTTGCTGACATCACCTGAACCGGTCCACATCTCGACACCGTCTGCCTCAATGGAGACATCCACCGAGGACATGGTGCCACGAACCTTGAACGAGAGTTCGTTGGTGTCCTCGTCGAGTTCAACTTCCGAGATGGCCAACGATGCGTTGGTTGGCACGAGCATGACCGCAGCATACGGCGTGGTCGCAATGAGAAGGGCCACCACTACACTGGCACCGAGTTTCACCTGGTTGATGCTGCCTCGCATGCGCTCGGCTTGCACGATGGCACCGATACCGAGGACAAGAACAACCGTAACGACAGCGAATCCCCAGGCTCCACCCTGCAAGGATAGAATGGCTCCAAGGAGGATGATGACCCAACCTGCGAGGCTGATTTGGGTCGCTTTGTCAGGTGCGCCAGAAGGAGAAGGGGCGGGGGCAGTTTTCTTGGCTGCTGGTTCAGCGGCAGCTTTTGCCACCACTGGCTCAGGTTCAGCCGCTTTGGCCTCGCTTTCAGTTTCTTTGGCTGCGTTGGCTTTGTCCAGTAATCCACCCATGGTCAATCCCCGTTATCGCATGGTTTTGCGAACGGTGTTATCAATTCAACCCCTGTATGAGTCGCAGGGGATGGTTTTCCAAAGGGTCCGTCAAAGGCCGGGAGCCGATTCTCGCCAGACCTCTTCTTCACCGTCTTCTTCGGTGTTGAGGAAGCGACGGCCGGCCACAGCGCCAGCGAGGGCAATCATCGAGATGGCAGGAACAACTTCGAAGCCTGGAAGGTAAACACCACGAACGTAGACCGTGATCATCTGGGATTCACGGTTGCAACCACCGTTTTGGCAGGCAAACTCGGATTCAGCAAAGAATTCCAACACGTGGTAAGCGTCGGACCAACCTTGGTTCTTGGGCGTTCGGACCATGATACGAGCGTTCTCAGGAGCGGTGTTGGGCTCGATGGTGACGACCGTTTGTGGGAGGTTGACGGTGAAGCCTGCTTCCTCAAGGGAGTCTCGGGTGTCGGGAGTAACACCGATCTTCATTCGGTCAATTTGGTTTCCAAAGTTGTAGACTTTGAACTGGAAGTTCTTGTCGGTCTTTGGCATCAACTGGACAAAGGGCTCAACGGCCTCAACCTGAACGATGCTGAACTGCATGATGTTGATGAGGGCGTTGACTTGAGAAGAAGCGGTGTTGGGCGGTGGCAGGTTGTTCAATTCCTGAACTTGAGCGGAGACCGTCAACTGTCGGGATTGCATCTGCATGTAGGGGTTGGCACGGACGACGACTTGGAAGTCGACCTCTTGGCCGGCACCGACATACATGTCACCGGGTGCGGCGGTCGCAAGACCATCGCTGGTCACCTGGATGGCGACCTTTTCGACGTAGGCCGTCGGGTTGGAAACGGTACAGGTGGTGTATCCGGTGAGCGTAGCACCTGGCTTGACTTCAACCTGAATTTGACCGGGTGCACAGGTCATGGAAACAGCAGCACCGGAGATTTGGGCAGAGGCAGGAACCGCCACCATCATCAGCGAACAAAAGTAGATTCCCAACAAAGCCACGACTCGCTTCCATGCCGACATTGTCTCACCTAGCGTTCTTCCCAACCCCCCCCACCTCATAACCATTATGGGTCTGTTGTGCGAAAGGACGGCCTCCTTGCAGGCCAACGGAGAGGTGGGCCCGAAGGGAGTTGAACCCCTGACCTCCCGGTTATGAGCCGGGCGCTCTAACCAACTAAGCTACGGGCCCTAAAGGAGGCTCAATCATGAGCATCATGAACCTTCTTGTCTCAATCAAATTGAGCCAAGGAAGATTGCGAGGGCTTGATCCACTCACGAACGTTGCGTTCCATTTCATCTCGAATCTCTTCGGGCACGAAAATCAAACAGCGCTCGTGTGGCTGCGCAAGAGAACGTATGAGCGCCGAATGCTCCGAAGCATCTCGTCCGTCTTCCAAAACAATGCCAGCATCGTAGGGCAGATACCCCCGCTTCCGGATGGTCGCTTGAATCAAATCCAACTCGGGGTCGTAGCCTCGCTCCTTGATCGCCTCCTTGAGGCGAGGCAGGACAATATCGCACATTTCGACGGTCAAATGGTCAATGCGAAGCGATTTGTGGAAATCTTTACGCGACAGCAATCGGCTTGCATAACCTGCCAAGCGAGCGTCGGCGTGGCTTGCCCAAGAAGGTAGCGTGACCTTGATGTGAGCGTCGTTGAGAAGAACGTACTCTTCTGGTGAAAGATGGTCGTTGAGTAACATGTGGGAGAGTTCGGTTGAGAGTTCGAGTTCGCCCGTTTGGGCCAGTTCTCGAGCACGCTCAAGCATGTTCACCAAATAGGCCTGCGTGAGCATGTTGACCTTGTGGAAGTAGACTTGCTGGTACATGTGGTAGCGTGTAACAAGGTAGGCCTCAATGGCTGGAAGACCCCAACGCTTCACGAACATGCGACCGTCATCGCCAACCCGAAGTGCACGAATGACACGAGCGCTGTCGAAACCACCGATCTGTGCGCCGGTGTTGGCTTGGTCTCGAATCATGTAATCCATCCGGTCCACATCCAACTGGCTGCTGACGATTTCCTTCATGAACCGAGGAATTGGCACGCCCTCGTGAGCATCGTGGCCGTCCATGAGGGCGAAGAGGCGCCCGAGGCGTTGTTCACCCAACGTGGCCCGCACGGCTTGACCGATGGCGGTGTTGGACGATTCGAGGATGTCGCGCCCCCAGGCCTCGTGCGAACGGAAGGTGGCGTACACCCGTGGCGTCTCGAGCAGGTGCGAATAGGGCGGGTGGCCAATATCATGCAGCAACGCCGCAAGTTGAACGAGTTCTTCGTCGTCTTTTGACAAGAGCCCGGGATGGACTTCTTGGAGGTGAGCCGCGAGCCTTCCTGCCAAGTGGTAAGCACCGAGTGAATGTGCGAAGCGGTTGTGCGTCGCTGCGGGAAAAACATACTCGCAGGTGGACAATTGTTGAATGGTTCGAAGGCGCTGGAATTCGGGGGTGTCAATGATGACTGCATGAGAGGCAGGGACCAAAATATCCCTGTGAATCTCGTCGCGAATCACCCGGTCCCGACCGTTCATGATACCTTGCCGGCTTCTCGGGTCTTTATAGCCCTTCTCGGAAATCAAGGGACAGCCTTCAAAGACAACGCATAAGCGTGTCATTTGCCAGCCAGCACCATGGCGGATGCCGTTAAGGGCTTGATGGACAAAATCACCAACGATGACCCGGAAACCCGCGGTCAGCAACTTTGGGTCATGTTTGCCCTCGCGATGTTCTTGGTGGCAACGCTCAACTGGTACGCTTATGTGCGCGAACCCGAGGTCATTGAAGTCCGTCAATTGCTCGAGTACAAGAACGAGGTCGTCAAGGTCGAAGGCACCCTGATTTCATGGGTGGAAGACCCCTACTCATCAGGCGATGACCGAGTTGACGCCATCATCGACGACGGCACCGGCGTGGTGGAAGCCAGATGGTACCGTCCGGGCACCATGCCACCCATCGGCACCACCGTGACCGTCATGGGTGACATCATCGAGTACGACGGACGAATCTGGCTCCAATCCCTCGGAGCAGGCGCAATGGAATGGACCACCTCGGATTTACCCGAGATTGAATCCATCGCCATCGCAGATGTCGCCCAAGACCCTGCGGCCTATGCCGGGGAGGTCATCCAATTGACCGGCTTCATCGGCGAATCCATTTCACCGGATGCCACCTTTACCTCTGCATATCTTGGCGACCATCCGAGTTATGGAAACTCTGAGCATCAGATGCACCTCATTATCCGCTCCGCCATCGGTGAGTGGATTGAGGCGACCTCCAAAGTGGAAGTCCAAGGCATCCTGACCTACCAGCAGCGTGACCTTCGTTGGAGCTTACAGGTCCAAGGGCCGGAAATTCTCGTCGACCGCAATCACGTCGTGAACATCCCGCAACTCGATTGGAACGCTCAAGCAACCTGGAGTTATCAATCCGGCCAAACGGTGACGATGACGGGCGTCTTGACCACATCGACCGAAGATTGGGCCTTGTACGGACCGAGCGGGACATCGATTTGCGTGCTCCCATCCGATGATGATCGACAGGCCGATACCACCCAGTCCATGCACAACACCCTGCAGACCGTGGAGGGACGACTGATGTGGTCTGAAGCGAAGTCCGGTTGGTGCATTGACGCCAACGAAGGCGGCTCTCCAGCGCTGGTGAATCCAGAAACGCCTATCGGTTTACTGGCCATGCTTTCGGCAGACCCTGTCGGCATGGTTGCAGACCCCGACACCACCTACACGCTTTCCGCCTACGTCAAGTACGCTGTTGAGCCGGGTGTTGAAAACGAAGAGGCGTATTTTGTTGACGCAGCCTCCTACACCCCAGGTTGGACCACCGTGGCCGTCACCGTCCCCGGTCCTCGAACCGCATGGCTGGAATCAGGCCAGAACATCATCGCCAATGTCTCGGTGGGATGGGACGATGAGGACATGCGAATCCGGCTTACAGTTCACGATTACACGCTCGGCATTGTCCCCTCAGCACGAACCTTGTTGTGGGACGACGGTGCTACGCAGTGGAGTTATGCAAGAGACCAGAACGTTCTGCTCAACGGCAAGGCGGAATTCAACGACGACCAGTGGCGACTGTTCCGAGACGGTTCAAACGAGTCCGTTGTGCTGAATCTCCACGGCCAAGCCATCGGTGTCGATGAATACCACACCAACCAGTCCATGACATGGGCGGGTCGCTTGCGACAAGTGCAAAGCGATGACGGTATGAGTTTGGTCTACACGCTCGACCAAGCCGATGTCCTTGACAGCGACGGCGACCGCTTGGGCGATACGCTCGAGGAAAGCATAGGAACTTCACCCTATTCAGAAGACAGCGATGACGACGGCATCTCCGACCGAGAAGAACACGTGAACGGACAAACATGAGGCGATAGCGTGCTTGAAGGGTATTTCCTTGACTTGGCGTGGTTACTGGGCGCCTTGTTCTTTGGTGTCATGCTCGGTTCCCTGACCGGCCTCATACCCGGTTTCCACGTCAACAACGTCGCCTTGATTCTTCTCGCCCTCTCACCAGCCCTGCTTGATTTGGGCATTCCACTTGGCTCCGTGGCTGCCATTATCGTCGCGACGGGCACCGTTCACACCTTTCTCAATTACATCCCCTCAGCGCTGATAGGTGCGCCGGACGGTGACACGGCGCTCTCCCTCCTGCCGGGCCATCGCATGCTCCTTTCAGGTAACGCCGCACGCGGTGTGGCCTGGTCTGCACGTGGCTCTCAACTTGGTTTGTTCCTTTCGCTGCCCCTCATCGTGGTGGCACGCATCGCCTTTGGACCGGAACTCGGTTGGTACGACAACCTGCGCTCAGTGCTACCCTTTGTGCTGTTGACCATTTCCTTCCTTTTACTCGCCACCGAAACCACACGTTTGGATTGGCCGATGTGGATGCAGAGGTTGACCGGCGGACGCCTTGGCCGAGATTCACGGTTTGCGGGTTTCCTCGCTGCAACGGCCTTTTTCTTGCTGGCTGGACTTTACGGATGGGGTGTATTTACCCTGCCTGCACGCTCACCCATCGGCATGCCAGACGCCAGCCTGCTCCTGCCGAGCCTCGCTGGATTGTTCGGCATCGCCAACCTCTTGGACATTTACGCCACGACCTCACACCTCCCTCCACAGCGAGAGAATTGGGCACTCCCACCCGTTCGCCCGCTCGTGGTGCCGTGTTTCTGGTCAAGTGTTGCAGGAGCGTCCATGGGCGTGCTTCCTGGCATGACAGCCTCACAAGCCACGGTGTTGGTGATGGGTGGTCGGAACCTCGCCGCGAAAGCACAAGGAAAGCAAGGTTATGGCATGGATTGGGAGACGCGTCGTCTCACGGAACTCAGCGACGATGAACTGCTGGAAATCGCAAAGGCTGAAGCCGATGAAGGCGTCGAAGGTCCACAAACAAAGCAAGACTTGGAAGTGATTGCTTTGCTCTCGGCGACCAATACAGCAGTTACGGTCATGGTTCTTGGCTTCCTCTACATCATCAGCCGTTCTCGTTCTGGCGCCACGCTGGCGTTGAAGATGATGTACCCCATTGAGACGTGGTCTTCGCTTGAACCGACCTCCGATTTCATTCGGCTCCTCGCTGTCACCCTTGCAGCAGGCTTGCTGGCCATGCCCATGATGCGCTACGTCGGAAGAGGCATGCTCCGACTGCACGCTGCGATTCCTCTCCAGCAGATGGTCATGGGAGTCATTATCTTCGTTGTCGCATTGGTTTGGCTCTCAACAGGCTTTGTGGGTATTGGCGTGCTCATCGTCGGTACCATCATTGGCTTGCTGCCTCCCCGCATTGGCATACGGCGCTCCCACGGCATGGGCATCATCCTTGTACCCATCATGATCTACACCTTTGCCCAAAAATTCGACAGCTTTGGATTCATTTGAAACTCGGACGTGAAACGCATGAAAACAACCCTAACCGCCACCAGCCTGATACTCCTCTTCCTCCTTTCGTTGGCCTCGCCACTGGCCACCGTTCTTCAGGAAAGCGAAGATGCAAGCCAAACTTCTGGGCGCTCAACCGCCTGCACGGGGAATGTTTGCATCAACGAAGTCATCCCAAACCCCAACGGGTACGACGATGCAACCTATCCGGGTGGCGAGTGGTTTGAACTCTACAACAGCGGCACATCCGGCGTGGACCTAACGGGATGGAAAGTGACCACCAGTGCATCCAAAACCCTTGACTTTGATGCCAACACCATCGTCGGATATCAAGCAGGCAACAGTTCAACCTGGACCATCAGCCCAGGAGATTACATGGTCATCGCAAGAAATGGAGACGCCAACTTCTACATGACCAACACGGGCATGAGCATGACCTTGGTCGACAATAACAACAACAACCTTCACCAAGCAACATGGGGCTCGGTCATTTCCGGCAAGAGTTACGAGCAAGACCAAAGCAATCCAACCGCCAATTGGATTCAGACCAACAACCCCACACCCGGTCAAGTGAATTCCGCAACCGTGAGTAACAACCTCATTCCAGGCGACCTCATCATGACCGAGGTCATGGCCAATTCGTGGCCGTCTTATGACAACGCTTCGTGGCCTGGTGGCGAATGGGTTGAAATCGCGAATATCGGACAAATGCCAATCGATCTTGCAGGTTGGATTGTTGAGGATGCTGCAGGCAATCAAATGTCGATGAACACCACACACCTCGTGGGCTCAGGCACAATGATTCAGCCGGGTCAACATCGAATCGTCGCAGTCAACGGCACCCGGACGTACGGCATGCTGAACAATGGGCAAGGGACTGAACAAGTCAAACTTCGAATGCCCA
>CALGEM010000217.1 GCA_937881505.1 uncultured euryarchaeote | reverse complement strand
TCATGTCGCCTTGACTGTGGAGAAAACCCGCCGTGGCCAATGTATGAAAAAAAGCGAGGTCAAAGGTCCGATTTTCAAGATCAAAAGTCCGATTTGGCACCAACACAAAATCACTCCAAACCCAATACTCCACCAAACCCCACGAATAGAGCATGGCCCAGAGCACCTGAACCACCGCCCCCAGCAGAACCGAGACCGTGATGCCCATGGCCAGTGAGGTTCGAGTACGAACAGCATAGACAATCGGAGCGCTGACGGCCACAAACCAGAGCAACAGAACGAGCCACTCGCTGGTGTTGAACAGCGACATGGCGAAGCCCATGGAGGGCGCTTTGTGTTCCTCTCTTTTGAGTTGGTGTCTCGCAGGATGAAAACAGGAGGGTTCTTCCTTGGTCGGCCCTTCCCCGGACCATGGCCAAGGCCCTCCTCAGCCTCGTTGATGTTCATGTTCGCCGAGGCATGAACACGGTGCTTGAGGGCAGTACCCTTACGGTTGAAGCAGGCCAAACCGTGGTGTTGACCGGAGCGAACGGTGCCGGAAAGTCAACGCTTCTGGAAACCGCTGCTGGTCTGCTCCCGATGGAACGAGGCCATGTCCAACACGATGATGTCGTGGTCGCTGACGCTGATGGACGACGAAGAAACTCACCCTTGACGATGGGGGTGGTGCTCCAACGAAACGGAATGTTGGGGAGTGAAATCCTCACTGAACATCTTCACGCTGCCATGTCAATGAGCGGGTATGGCGTGGACGTTGACCCCTTCCTCAAGTCGTTCAAACTCATGCATCGAGCAAACGACCTCGTCGCACATCTCTCCCAAGGACAAGCGAGAAAAGTAGCGGTTCTCGCAGGCCTCCTACCTGCCTTTGCAAGCCCAAAACCCGCCCTCATCATTTTGGACGAACCCGATGCTGGACTGGATGACGCATCCATCGAAATCCTCGGTCAATGGCTCAATGAATTGCGGTCCATGGGGCACGCATTGTTGGTGGCCACTCATGACGAGCGAGTGATGGCTCAAGCCACCCATCTCTACAATGTTGACCAACGTGAGTTTGAGACAACGACCGAACCCCCCGCTGAAAAGGTGGGTGCCCGAACTTCCCATGATTTGAAACCCCTTTCCCCCTCTGCGTTTGGAGTGAAAATTCACCTTCGAACGATGATGTGGCTTAACACCAACGCCATGGCCGGCCTCTTGACGCTCGGGATCTTGCTCACCCTCGGAGATTTCATGGAGGAATTGGACAATCTTCAGCGGATGGGATTCATCCTTGCCCCCACGTTGGCGGTCGGCCTTTGCGGCGATCCCCTCGTGGCCGCTCTTCGAGAAGAACGAGCCGGCGTTTGGTGGCGTGCGGTTAGCGGCGGGGAGCCCCATGCGGGCTGGATTCCCTTGGCCGTCGGCGCTGTGTTCACATTCCTTACTACGAACGGACTTCAAGATGCTCGGGAAATTCATATCATCGTCACAGGAGCTGTCATGTGCTTTTTGGTGTGGCACAGTGTGGGCTGGATGCAGCGATCGACCCAACGGCTGGCACGCCCTCACGCCGTCTTCATCGGGTTGTTGACACCGGTCTTGATTCTCCCCTACTCCATTCTCATCGGCCTCCTCGCATGAGGCAAACACCAAGTTCAAGGAGGACGGTTCAACCCCCCCACCATGAGGTTGGGAGAAACCGTGCTGTTCGTCGGTTTCGCCGGCATTGGCACCACCCTTCTTCTCGCATTGCTCTGGGCTCCGAGCGTCTCCATCAACGCCTTCGAATCCCCTGCTGCCCAGCGTATATTCTACTGGCATGTACCGGCAGCGTGGGCCGCTTTCATCGCATTTGGCGCCCTCTTTGTCGGTTCAGCAGGATGGTTGTTCAAACGCTCTGAGTGGATGTGGCGCCTTCACGTTGCAGGATCGGAAGCCGGGCTGGCGACGGGGCTCATGACCGTCTGGTCGGGCTGCGTTTGGGGTGCCGCAGAATGGGGTACGCCGTGGGATTGGACGGATGTTCGACTGAACACCTTCGGTCTGCTCACACTGCTCGCCATTTACGTCGTCCTCGGGCGAAACAGCCAGCCAGACGGTGTGGAAACGAGAGACACCTTTGCAGCCTTCGGACTCTACGGCTTCGTTTTGGTGCCTGTCACCTACATCGCCACACGCATTTGGACCATCCGACACCCCGGACCGGTGGTGGGAACTGGCGACGAAGGGTCCATCAACGGAGAAATGGGACTTGTCTTGCTGATAGGGGCGGTCTCATTTACTGTCTTCATCATCGGCCACATGATGGCGTCCATGCGATTGACG
>CALGEM010000216.1 GCA_937881505.1 uncultured euryarchaeote | reverse complement strand
GCCGGGGCGAGCGGGTGTTCAAGCACGAGGTTCAGTTTGGTGTCCAATTCTCGCAGCACCGTCAGGTTGAGAATGCCGCCCGTCGGGTCGTCGATGCCGCTCCACGGTTCGCCAGCGGGGATCATTTCGGATGGGTGAACCAGCGATGCATAGTCGGGCGAACCGTCGGCCATGCGGGGCACGGGCTCCCACTCTTCCACGGGCGGAACGAGGTCGGGATTGCGAGCAGAAACGAGGAACCCGAGGATGATTTCGGAGTTGGGAAACTCCTCGTTGACGATGGTCTGCGCCGTCAGTTCAGGTGATTCCATCTCGTAGGATTCCATATCGATGGGCTGGAGCGCCGTCATCGCACCGGGAATCATCAGGAGCGTCAAGAGCAGCACGGCGATGTGCGCTCCTCGCTTCCGAGGCAAGAGCCACGCAGCGATACGATCGTAGCGACGGCTCATGCCTCTAGCCCGACCCTTCACCTTTTGAAGGAATGTTTTCGGCTCATTTCCTTTCGTTGTCTGACGTCATTGGAACGGACGAAAAGTCATAATTCGTGTTCCACCTCCCCCCAACGATGAATCTTGATGACGCCGCAAACATTGGCGAACTGCTCGGTGGCTTGGCCATCGTTGCCACCTTGATCTTCGGTATCCGACAAATCATTGAACTCAAGAAGGCCAAGGAACACGAAGCGACTCGAGAGTTGGCTAATCTTCTCGCATCCCCCATGTACCAATATGGCATGGCGGTGCTCGTCAACCGTCTTTCCAACGATTTTACGCTTGAAGATATGAACCCCCTTGAACGGAAGGACAAAGACGCCCTCAACTTCTTAGCCATCACCACCAACAACATCGGTATGTTGACGTTTGAACGGCAGTTGTCATTTCATGCAGTCTCGATGTTTTTTGGGCCCATCAACCGGATGATGGGTCAGCGATTTCGCACATTGGTCACCCGACTACAAGAAAACGCCAGCCATCAAGGACTGACGGAGGAAAGCACGGAGGTCTTGGACTGGTCAATTTGGCTGTTGGACCGGATGGAGGAATTGCCCCCTCCCAAGGGCAGGGCCAACATTGTTCACAAGGATTGGACGCCTTGACTGAGTTCCTATCGGCCATTTATTTCTTCGCTGCCTGCTGGCTTGCCAATTTTACTGGCTATGTCTATGTGCTTCAATTGGCCAAAAACGCCTGAAAAGCACGAAAATTTGTACAGGAATATCGGCGAACCTGTTATGAACGGGTGTTGGGACGCCGAGGTAGGGAGGATGCCGCATGTCTGCCGTGGATGACATCATCGACCAAGTCAATGGACTGGACACATGGGCGCAATACGGCGTTGGGCTCGGCCTCACAGCGCTTTCTTTGCTCATCGTTCGCTTCCTGATGAAGAATGTCATCCTTGACTTCGTCAAAGCGACCTCGTTCAAGTGGGACGACGCCCTTTACCGCCCGGTTACGCAGCGTCTTTACACCTTCATTCTCCTCGTTGGCGTCCAATTGACGTTGCTATGGATTCGTGGGGAAGAGGAAGACCTCAATGTTGCCCTTGACCCGCTGTTTAGCGCGGCCTATATCCTGCTGACGACTTCACTGGCGAGCGTTGCCCTCAAGGTCATGATCCCCGTGATCATCGAGCGGTTTTCCAACCCGTCTTCGGTCACCGTTTCGGGAAGCAACTCGCTGGTCATCTTCCTTCTGCGAGCTGCCGTTTGGTTCGGTGGTCTTTACCTCGCTCTTGACGAACTTGGCTTCGAGTTGCTCGGGCTACTCGCCTCACTGGCGGTCTTTTCCTTGATCATCGGTTTGGCTATGCAGCAGACGCTTGGAAACATCGTCAACTCGTTCATGCTCGCCCTTGACCAGCCCTTTGAGGTCGGCGACCGTATCGAAGTGGACGGCCATCTCGGCTCCGTTGTCTCGGTTGGCATCCTATCCACTAAGGTGCTGACCATCGGAGAGAACCTCGTTGTCATTCCCAACAATAACCTCGTGAACTCTACCGTCATCAACCACGCTCGTGGTGGCGGTGATGGTCAAGGCCGCCGTATCTCACTTGTGCTCGACATTGGCGTAGAATACGACGAGGACATTTCTCACGTCAAATACACCACTCTCCAGTTGCTACGAGAGTGTCCATACATCATCGAGTCCCCCGAACCTCGTGTCTTGCTCAACGAACTTGGCGAATACGCCAAAATTTTCCGCTTGTACGCTTGGGTCGAAGACTACTCTGACGAGTTCGTCGCCAAGGATTGGCTGTTCAAGAACATCGCCGAGCGCTTTGAGAAGGAAGGCATCGGCATCCCGTTCCCCACCGCTGTGGAAATCGGTGCCACTCACAAGGAGACTTACAACAAGCAGCGCAAGGCCACCAATGTGCGCCGTGCTCGTTTGCAGATGATCAAGGAAGACAAGGCCTTGGAGCGAGAGCGTGCCGAGGCCAAGTGGGAAATCGAGGCCATCACGGAGAAGCTCAAGGATCCCGAACTGGGACGAACCGAGCGAGAAGGCCTGGAAGATTCTCTGCGTGAACTCAACCGTGTCTTGGGCATGTTTGAGGCCGGTGAAGGTTGAGGTTGGCCTTGACGCGGAATGAGGAACTATTTCCTCTTTTATGGCCGCTCAGTATCACGATTGTGACCGAGCAAACGATTTATACGGAACGACCCGTTCATGATAGGTATGGGCAGTGCTGACCTCCGCTACATGCAAATCAGCATCACGCCCGAAGCCGGCAGTCATCTTCCCGGACTGGCCCTCACAGATTCGTTTTCTTGCATTGAATTCCTTTCCCACATCAACACCGTGGACGGGAACATGCGCTGTTTGCTCCGATTGGAATATGAGGATGAATCAGCTCTTGACGCCTCTTTCGTGTCCATGGACATCCTTGAAGTCATTGAGAAGAGCCCGGCCGCCGCATTGGTAGAAGCCGTGGCCACTGGTCCACTGCCTCGTGTTTTCGCCGCTCTTGAGCACGTCTGGTGGGTCTCGCCCACCTACCTCACCAAGGAGGGTTTTGTCGTGACTATTCGGGGTACGGCTCAAGCCTTGCGAGCCTCGCGTACAGGGCTTTCCACCTTGCTGGGCGAACAATACAAGATGAAGTTGGGCGCCGAATCAGCCCACAACGCGCACTTCCTCGAACTTCTCCCTGAAAAACAGCGAACAGTGCTCGAACAGGCCATCAAGATGGGCTATTACGACCGTCCACGGCGCTGCACACAGCGCGCCATCGCTGATGAGTTGAACATCAAACAGGCCACCGTAAGCGAGCATCTCCAGTCGGCCGAATCCGCCATTATTCACGCCTTTGTCAACGACCACTGAGGGTCTCCGAGTCCGCACCCTATCATGATAGGGGGGAGTGATTATTGACCGTCGCGCGGGGTTGTGTCTCATGTCCAGCGGACGCCTTGCCGAAGTACGCACCCCCCTGATCCTCTCCCTCCTCATGGTGCTGATGACGCAGGTCGGTTACCTTGA
>CALGEM010000215.1 GCA_937881505.1 uncultured euryarchaeote | reverse complement strand
AAGGATGGCTTGTGAAACCCAGCCACCATGGGCGTGGGCTATCGGTGGTTTGGGCGCCCCTTCCTTCGTTTCCAAGATTCTGAAAAGGCGCATGGACGCTCGCTTACCTTGCTGCGACTTTTTTCTTCAAATCCCGTTTCCCGAGCGGTGTTGAAGCTTCTCTACAAGCCTCGCCGTTCGCTTCCAGTTGAATTATTTGGCCACACATACGCTCACCCCTTTGGTCTTGCAGCGGGTATGGACAAGAACGCCAAAGCTCTCCGGGGTTGGGAAGCCACGGGCCTGGCCTTTGTGGAAATCGGCGGCGTGACCATGCTGGAACAAACGGGAAATCCCAAACCGAGAATGTTCCGAGCGGCAAAGGCTCAGGCGCTTGTCAATCGAATGGGTTTCAACAACAACGGAAGTGAGAAGATTCAGGCAGCACTGAAGCACCATTTTGACCGCTATGGCCCGCCGAGTGTGCCTCTCTGGGTCAACTTAGGAAAATCGAAAATTACACCCCTCGGCGATGCACCAATGGACTACGCGACCACCATGGAACGCCTGTGGGCCTACGGAGATGTATTCGTCATCAACGTTTCTTCGCCCAACACACCCAACCTCCGTGAACTTCAGGGTGATGAGGGGCTGAAATCTATCCTGCTCGCGTGTCATGAAGTCAACACGATTCAGTCAAAAACAACCCAGATGGATAAGAAACCAATCTTGGTCAAAGTCGCACCTGACATGACCGCAGAACAACTGGTGCACATTGCGCAGACAGCAAAATCCAACGGAGCCGATGGCATTGTGGTCTCCAACACCACCGTTGAACGCCCCGATGCGAGTCATGCTCGAGATGCAGTGGTTTTCGCTGAACAAGGTGGAATGAGTGGTCAACCATTGAAGGAGCGTTCAACGTCCATGATCAAAACGGTCCGAAAGGCAACAGGTCCGGATTGGCCCATCATCGGTGTGGGTGGCATCGCTTCGGCAAATGACGCATGGGAAAAAATAACCGCCGGGGCGACCCTCATTCAAGCCTACAGTGGATTTGTGTTTGAAGGGCCTTCGCTGACCAAGAATATCGTAAATGGTCTTCACAAGCGACTTCAAGCATCCCCCTATGCCTCGTTGAACGAGGCAATAGGTGCCTCCGATGAATAAAAGAGGATTGTTAAGGGTGGATGAGGTGGAAACATCATGTGGGCAAGACGCACTCGGATTCTTGCCATTGGTGCCATACTGACCGTTGGTTTACTTGCGACGGTGTTGCTTCAGTCTCCAGCCCCCACACAAACAGTGGATGAGTTGATGAGTTCACCTTCCGAGCATCTCAATCAGGACATAGCGGTTCGAGGCGAAGTGATGGATGGAACCATTGACAACAACACCATGACATTTGTTTTGGAAGGAACAACATCCACGTTAACGGTCAGATTTACGGATGCCATGGTCTCAAACGGTCTGGATGATAACCGAACGGTCTATGCTGAAGGCATCTTGCTTTACGAAGATGGTTCGTACGTCTTTGAAGCCAATGTCATCAAAACATCCTGCCCTTCAAAATACGAAGAAGCCGCTGAAGAAGGGGATTGACCCACTGCGTTGGCTTCATATAGGCTGAGGGTCGGCCTCATCACGGGATAGGTGGGGAGCTCGGCGTACCCTGTATCACAAATCGTCGTTATGGTGGACCGAACGCCTTGGGGCGGCGAAAGCGGTCGCATGGTTCCCGTAGGCGGACGTTGATGTCTCGCCCCCACATGACTCGGGTGTCATGAACCGTCTCCGGAAGGAAACGGGGAGTGA
>CALGEM010000214.1 GCA_937881505.1 uncultured euryarchaeote | reverse complement strand
AGAAACTCTCCGGGGGTGAGCGCCAGGCGGTCTCCATCGCCCTTTGCTTGGGCCGAGATGCCGACCTGTACCTCCTCGACGAGCCTTCCGCCCATCTGGATGCCAACGCCCGTATGGAAGCGGCAAAAGCTATCCGAAGAACGATGGAGGCCAACGAAAAGTCAGCCTTCGTCATTGACCACGACGTCTATTTCATCGACATCGTTTCGGATTCGCTGTTGGTCTTTGAGGGCGAAGGCGGAGTAGAGGGTCGTGCGACGGGCCCTTACAATCTCAGAGAGGGAATGAACCGATTCTTGGCGGGTGTTGATGTCACGTTCCGGCGAGACCACGACTCACGTCGTCCTCGCATCAACAAAAACGAGAGCAGGAAGGACCGGGAACAACGAAGCAGTGGTGACTACTATTCCTACGATGCATGATGTTCTGCTCGCCCGACCTTTCGCAGAGGGGGTCATCTCGTGCCAGTAGGTCTCCCGCCCCGAGGCGGCCCGCTCGGACGCACCAGAGGCCGGATTTCGGCCAGTGCTCTCACGACCTACTTGCGATGTCCAAAACAGTGGCTCTTCGCCTATCAAATCGGACTCCAAGGGCCAACACGCCCGTCCCAAATCTTGGGTGTCGTGCTCGAGGACGCCTTGTGCGAATTGCTGATGATGCACCCGCCAGAGGTTTCCAGCTTTCAGGAATTGAAGGCATGGGCTACCAGCCACGTGTCGACCGTGGCGCAACAAGCCATGGCGACTGGCCAGAAGATGTGGGATGAGGTGCTCTGGAAATCAAGTGAAGACGCATGGAATAAGGTGGATGTATCCTCCTTAGAGGAGCGGCTTCTGGGCGGTTTGAGCCTGTTTTTTGAAGAGGTCAAGGCCTGTTTCGACCAAGACGGTGGCCCTTACCTTCAGCTTCGTCGCACGGGCCAGCAGCCGTTTTCTGTGCCCGAACCAGCACAAGGAACCGTGCCGGTCTTCCCCCTTCCCGATAAGGTCAGGGACGTGGAAAAGCGGGCATGGTCGTCATCCACCCAACCAACCTGGTCGCCGTCGGATGCTCCCATCACATGGCATGAGGCGTGGGAATGTGCTCGGCCTTGGTTCAAGGATCCCCGCGTGCACCAGCCCCAGCGCCTTTACCACCCCGAGGGATGGGCTTCAGGTGAATTGGACATGGTCCTTCGGTGGGACGGCCAGGTTCGAATTGTCGACATTAAATCGGGTTCACCTGGCTCGGCCTTCGCCTCTTCGCTTGAACATCAACTTCGCTTCTACGCTTGGCTGTGGCATGAAACACACGACGGACAAACCGTGAACGGGATGGAAGGTTGGTACCTCGACGGTGGACATCGGGTCGCTTACGAGCCGCCACTCAAGGGTGAGATGAAGGAACTCACCTCCACCTTCAATGACCATCATCGGGCCATGCAGGATGTTGAGAAAGGCGTGAAGCGTTTCCCCGTTTCACCCTCCGAGGCCTGCGAAGGCGAAGCCGCAGGCTGTGGTTGGTGCGCTGTCGCTCGTTCAGATGATGGTGCGTGGTCAGTCCCCGAACATCTTTCTTGGGTGTCCACCCTCCCCGAAGTTTCAATGAAAGCACCGTACGCAGCGCTTGGTGATGTCCAAGGGCGCGTGGCTGTGAAGGGGCGATTAACCGGGGCATGGGGTCCGATGCCCAATCACTTTGCTGAGCCCGTATTGGGGGCGGTGTTGGTGGTCGGTCAACAACACATCACCGTCGAGGAAAGCGAACCCGGTGCGTTTTCTCAACTCCACGAACACATGGAACAAGAGGTTGTGCTCGTTGATGCACTTCCCGGTGTATGGCGAGACCAACCTCGCCTGTATGTGGACTCCAAAACATCGCTCTATAGCGGTGGCGAGGCAGAGAACGTGAACCTTCCTGAGTTAACTCGTCTCGGTTTGCTTCGAACGCGAGCCAATGTCAAAGGCCATGTCATCGGCATTCGGCGCCGCTCGGGCACCCGCATTGACGGCAAGCCCTGGAGCATGCTGACCCTGATGCTTTGGGACGGGCATCACGTGGCCGAGGTGGTGGCGTTTGGCGCCAGCATCAGTCAGCGATTGCTGAGCTTACGGCCGGGTGATGGCGTGGCGATGACGGGCGTCGAACTCGGGTGGCGTTCAGGTCTGCTGCAACTGCGAATTGACAACCGAAAAACTCGATTGGAAACGTTCAGCCAACGATGAGCCACTTCATCTGCACTGAGGCTTGAAAAAGAGTGGGTGATTTCGTCGTATCATGCCGGTCCACATGGCCAAGAGGGAGAGCGATACCGTCGGGCCATACAACCGAATGTCGGCCAGCCAAGCCAACACCTACTTGTCCTGCCCACGTCTTTGGTTTTATCAGAAAGTC
>CALGEM010000213.1 GCA_937881505.1 uncultured euryarchaeote | reverse complement strand
GAGATGCTGTCGTCCTGGATGGAGTCCATCGCCGCCAAGGAGATCCCGCACACGCAAGGCTTCGTGTTTACCGAATTCCTGGCTAAGCCTACGGACGTGCGTGACTGGAACATCCAGGGGCTGCCCAAAGACGATTTCTCCACGGAGAACGGCGTCATGGTGGCCCGTGGCGATTTGGGTGTTGAGATTCCGCTGGAAAACGTCCCCGTCGTTCAGCAGCAGATTATCGACAAGGCTCTGGAGCGTGGTATGCCCGTTATCGTCGCCACGCAAATGCTTGACTCCATGACCTTCCAGCCCCGTCCTACACGAGCAGAGGTGAGCGATGTGTCCACGGCTATTCGCCACGGTGCGACCGGCGTCATGCTCTCGGGCGAGACCGCCTCAGGCACGTATCCACTCGAGACCGTGGAAACAATGGCTCGCATCGTCAAAGCCACGGAGGAGGGCCTCGGTGCATCCAACCTTCGCCCAACTGCCCTCGCAAGGTTCCGTTCAACACGGGCGGTCGCCCATGCAGGCGTTGAGCTCGCTCGTGAGGCGGGGGCTTCTCGTATCGTGGTGGCCACCCAACACGGGACCTCGCCTCGGTTGGTTTCCGGCTACCGTCCCGAAATTCCCGTGACGGCCGTGAGCGACCGGTTGCGAGCATTGCGTCGTACCTGTTTGCTTCCAGGCGTCGATGCTATCCTCTCCAAAGAACACGACCGAGGCTCGAAAACGATGCGAGAAGCGGTTGAACAATTGGTCATTCAAGGGCGCATCAAGCCAGGGGAACGGGTCGTGTCCATTTCAGGCAGTCCACTGGCGATGCGGGGCGCGACCAGCACCCTGAGGCTTTACAAAATCGGGGATGCGGGCGAGATATTGGACACGGAATGAGGCCTAGGTCGCCAAAACGTCGTTCAAATCTGCGCAGATTCCGCGTCGCGCTCTTGATATAGGGGATATTTGTCGCATGGCTTGCTAAGGAGCGATTACCATGCCATCACAATGGGAAGACAGAAGCAAGCCACACCGCAACATCGTGTTTATCGGTCACGTCGACCACGGAAAGTCCACAACCGTTGGACGTCTCCTCCTCGACTCCGGTCACATTGAAGAGCACGTTATTGAGAAGAACGAAAAACTCGCTGCCGAATCCGGTAAGGCCGGTTTCGGACTTGCGTACGTCATGGACGGACTCAAGGAAGAGCGCGAGCGTGGTATTACCATCGACGTCGCTCACAAGGAGTTCTTCACCCCTGACTACTACTGGACCATCATCGATGCTCCAGGCCACCGCGACTTCGTCAAGAACATGATCACCGGTGCCTCCCAAGCTGACACCGCTGTTCTGCTCTGCGCTGCCAACGACGGTGTCAACGCTCAGACCAAGGAACACGCTTTCTTGGCCAAGGTGTTGGGTGTCAAGGGCCTCATCGTCCACGTCAACAAGATGGACATCTCCGGTGTCGACTGGACCGAAGAGAAGTACAACGCTGCCTGCAAGGAAGTCTCTCAACTTCTCCGCATGGCCGGTTTCAAGCCCGACGACGTTCCAATGATCCCAGCCTCGTCCCTCAACGGCGACAACGTGTTCAACAAGTCCGACAAGTGCCCATGGTACAAGGGTCCAACCCTCTTCGAGGCCATCAACGCCACGCCCATGCCAGACAAGCCATCCGACAAGCCTCTCCGCTTGCCCATTCAGGATGTCTACAAGATCTCCGGTATCGGTACCGTGCCTGTTGGTAAGATCGAAACCGGCGTTCTCAACGTCGGTAAGAACGTCGTGTTCAACCCTTCCATGAAGGGCGGTGAAGTGAAGTCCATCGAGATGCACCACACCATGGTCGACAAG
>CALGEM010000212.1 GCA_937881505.1 uncultured euryarchaeote | reverse complement strand
CACGTTCCATTTCACCAAATCGAAGACCACCTTGTCGGGCACGACCTTCGGTTGGTTGACGAGTCAAGATTTGGACACGACCACGGGAACGGGCGTGAATCTTTGAACTGACCAAGTGGTGAAGTCGCTGGTAGAAGATGCAACCAATGAAGATGTCAGCTGGGTAGGATTCGCCAGTTTCACCGTTGATCATCATTTCGCGTCCGGTGTGAGCAAGTCCGTTTCGGACCAAACCATCACGGAGACTGGATTCCTTTTCACCACGGAAAGCGGTACCGTCAATACGTCGACCTTCCATTGCACCGACTTTGCCGCCGATCATTTCCAAAACGTGGGCGACCGTCATTCGGGATGGAATGGCGTGAGGGTTGATGATGAGGTCAGGCACGACACCGTCGGGGGTGAACGGCATGTCTTCTGGTTCAACCAAACGTCCAATGACACCCTTTTGGCCGTGGCGAGAAGCAAACTTGTCGCCAACTTCGGGGACTTTGTGGCTTCGAACCATCACACGGACCAAGCGACCGGAATCGAGCGACTCGGTAACGTAGACGTTGTCGACCCATCCTTTCTCGCCGTGTCGCACGAGCATCGAAGATTCTCGTCGTTCTTGAGCCATCAAGAAGGAGGCACCGGATGATTCCTCGAGGAATCGTGGCGGACTGGTCTTACCGACCAAGACATTGCCACCTTCAAGTGCGGTCTCTGGGACGGGCAAGCCGTCGGCTTCAAGGTGAACATAGGATTCTGGAGCCTTGAGTCCCTTGATTTCCTGCTTGGAGGTGCCGGGCTTCTCAATTTCCTCAACTTGACCACCAGGGAATCGGCGGCGTTCTGCATTGTAGGTGCGGTTGAAGGTTGAGCGGCCAAGTGCACGGTCAATGGACCCCTTGTTCATGATGACAGCGTCTTGCATGTTGTAGCCGTGCAAGGACATGATGGCCACGATGAAGTTCTGACCACCTGGTCGGTCGTCGAAGTTCGTGGTTTCCATTGCTTGCGTGCGGGTGATGGAGCGTTGTGGGTAGTGCAAGATGTGGGCTCGGGTATCCGGGCGCATGCGGTAGTTGGCGCTTGGGAGGCCCAGGGATTGCTTGACCATCGCCGTACCACCCGTAACACGAGGTGTAGAGTTGTGTTCGGGGTAAGGGATGAGGGACGCACAAACACCGAGGACAAGCTGCGGGTCAATTTCGCAGTGGGTGTGTTCAGCAGTGTAGAGCAATGGCACATCAAATTCCGTGGTGGCGATTTCGCCGTTGGGCATGGAGACATTGGCCTTGAGGTGAGCCACTTCAGTGCGTGGCTCGCCCAAGTTCATCCACTGGACATCCTCGTACTTGACGACGCGACCGGCCAAACCTGCGCTGTCGCCTTCGGGGATGGTTTCTGGGAGGACAAACGGACGGGGTGCGATATAGAGGTCTTCTTCTTCCTCAGCGTCAACCCATTCAACAACACCCTCAATGATGAGCGAGCGGAAGTTGATTTCGCCGCTAGCAAGTTTCGTCAAGTGATCTTGGGTCAAGCGTGGAGCACCGTCGTAAAGGATGAGCAAAGGTCGCAGGATGCGGCCCTTGTCGGTGTTGATGAAGATGTCTTTGTTCTCAACATCGTGGCGAATGGAAACCTCGGAAGGAATCACACCTCGGCGTCGAGAAGACTTGAAGTGGTCCACGAGTTTCTTTCCTCGCTTGTGAATGCCGTAGATGTCACCGTTGACGTGAACGCGGTCGCCGTCGGTCCAGTCGTCAGGTTGGTAAACATCGAGTTCGTCAAGGCGCTCTCGGATTTCAATCTCGTCAATATCTTCGGAGATGTCAATCATCTGAGCGGCGTTCTTCACGAGGCCACAGTTCTGTCCTTCAGGCGTTTCGTTGGGGCAAAGTCGACCCCATTGTGTTGGGTGCAAATCTCGTGCTTCAAAGTGGGGCTGGCTGCGCACCAAAGGTGAGGTGACACGGCGCATGTGGGAAAGAGCAGCGAGGTAGGTTGTTCGGTCGAGCAGTTGACTGACACCGGATCGTCCACCGACCCAGTTTCCGGTCGCCAAAGCGTGCATGATTTTGCTCGTCAAAACATCGGGTCGCAGGCAGGAGGTAATCTTCAACTCACGCTTGCGGTTGTGGTGGCGCTCAAGTTGGTACTTGAGGTCTCGAGCCAGTTGTCCGGCTGAGACACGGAAGAGGTCTTCGATCAAGTCGCCAGCCAAGCGAACTCGCTTGTTGGCGTAGTGGTCTTTGTCGTTGGGGTCTCGGCCTTCGATGGCCATCTCAAGAACCTGGCGAACGATACGTCCAAGGTAGATCGCTTTCTTCTCACGGTCTTCAACTTGGTCGCCCAAGTGAGGGAGAAGTTCGCGGTCAAGGAGTTGGCTCACACGAGCCTCGCGGTATTCCTTTTGCTGGCCAGCAGCGAATTTCTTTTCCAGCCACTGGTGGCTTTCTTCAGTGGTGACGACCTTGTACTCCTCGTTGTCGTTCACTTCGTTGATGTTGGCCACGATGTACTTGAACGAGTCCGTGTTTCCGGCAATGGCTTGGAAGATGTTCTGGTCGTTTTCAACACCGAGGGCACGCATGAGCAGAACCACGGGGATGGCGGTTGTGCCGGCGGTGCTGATCTTGACCATCAGCATACCGTCACGGCGCTTCTCAACGGTTAGTGGCTTACGCATACCGTCCTTTTGCGAGAAAATCTTCGCAACTTCAGTTTGCTTAGCATATCTCTTGTTGATTTCAACAGTAACACGGTTAGGCGCTAGGTCTTCCATTGAAATTAGAACACGCTCAGTACCGTTGATGATGAAGTAGCCTCCAGGGTCTAGTGGGTCTTCTCCCTTCTCACGTAGAAGGTTGTCCAGTAGTTTTCTGTCCTCTTCGGAAGTGGTAGGGTGAAGAACTCTGTCTCCAGCGATGTGGTCCCAGTGTAGGTTACAGCGGCGGGAACGAACCATGATTGGCATGTTTCCAACCTGAACTCCCTTCTCTGGCTGGCCAGGAACACCATTGCGATAGATTGTGAAATCCATCTTTACTGGTGACATGTAGGTCAACTTGCGTAGCCTACACTCCATAGGTAGTGAGGGGTGGTCACTTCCATCTGCTTCTCTAATAGTAGGTTCTCCAAGTTGAATGTTCTTTACTCGAATGATGATATATTGATCGATTACGGCGA
>CALGEM010000211.1 GCA_937881505.1 uncultured euryarchaeote | reverse complement strand
TTCGAGAATATCTTCTCGCCAATGGGGCTCATCAACATCGCTTTGATTTCCATCGTCGCTCCACGAGCAGAAGCCCTCATCACCGCTCGGCACGGCTACATGATGCTGCAAGACCGTCGCTGGGGTGCTGTTCTTCGTTCAGCGTTTTGGCGTGCTTCACTCTTGGTCGGGTTGTATTTCGTCGTCTTCAACCCCGAGGGTTGGGTGTTCATTCTCCCGTTCATTATGCTCGCCAATCCCTCGGCTGAAAAGTGGATTTGGGAATCGGTCCCGAAGGAAGGGCGACGTCGTTTGCGCCGTCTTTGGGCAGAGCAAGCCAGAGAGCGTTCCATGGGGTCAAGTAAGGACAAGGTCAAGGCCGGCTTGGTCGAAGAAGAGTAATTACTTGTTTACTTCTGATTAGCATCCGGTTTAGGGCCTTCTTTTTACCCGTTTTTATTTAAGGTGTTAATCGGGTTTTCATGGACAATCGTTATACGACGCCAGCCGAGCCAATTAACATGGGTGCTTGCCCTTACTGCCGCAGTGCGTCACTGCCAGGCGACACGATTTGCTACTCGTGTGGTCGCGTGCTGCCCAAGGGAGATCGGGCTAGTTATCGCCTTGAGCAGCAATTTAGCAAAAGCAAAGGCAACAAGGAAACCACCTACAAAATGGCCGCAAAGCCATCGCAGCGAGGCATCGTCCAAACCCACACTGGGCGCCAACGAAACATCATGAAGCGCCGAAAAAACAGGTTCCGAAGCGTGGCCATGCTCGGCTTGGTGGCGTTCATTATGCTTTCACCGCAAGCCCAGGAGGCTGTTTTTGGTGAATTTGGTGGAGTTGATGAATTTCTGCAATCCCAACTCGCACCTTATCACGTCTACCCGAATGAGGCCACCTACACGCTCTCGAAGATTCATGACGTGACGGCCAACGGTATCTCTTCGCAAACAGAGAACATCCTCATCCCCCCAACCATTCAATCCACCTTACCGGGTGCAGCGATGTTCGCCTACACAGACCAGTCAGGAGATTCAACGCCGGGTGTTCTCCAGCAAACGCTTCAAATCACGCTGGCCATTGATGGACAAGACATCAACATCCCGCTTGATGGGATGCCCGACCGCCCGTTCTCCAATGCCATCACAACCGCCAACGGCCACGAAGTATGGTGGCCTGCCGTCGGTGAGGATCAAGACCAGTGTCCTCTTGCGAAGTGCATCAAGGTGCGTACGAATTTCCAAAACGGTGGTAGCGTCAGGTACGCCCTGAATTTGCACATGCAATCCACCTCCTACTCATGGTGGGATGACGGCCGAGTTGATGCACGTGTTGCGGGCAAGGACATTGGAATCAACGTCGACAATTCTGGAAACTTTGACGATTTGGCACAGCGTGGAAACGGTGTGCGCCAAAGCGACTTTGGCAGCAGTCTCTGGTATGACCGTGGCCCAGGTGCAGGATTTGCCATTAACGCCCAAGATGCCATCGTGATGGCCACCGCAGACACCATTGCATCCAGCCTTCCAGAGGGCAGTTCGGACAACGCCTATGCCTTTTCACGAGCAACTTTTGATTACCTACACGCCTATGTTTCCTACGACAGGGAAGCGCCGAGTCCTGCACGTTCCGGGCCAGCCTGCCTCGCAGCAGGAACTGGCGATTGCGATGAACAAACAAATGCATTTTTCAGCATCCTCCGGACACGCGGTGTCCCCGGATGGTACGCCTTTGGCGTATTGGGTGACCCCTTCTTTTCCAACGAGGGATGGGAAGCCCACGCCTGGGGCTACATCCAACTGCCACTCAAGGACAGTTGGTGTGAGGAGCGAGGCATCATCCTGCAAACCTGCTATGTGGAAGCACAAGTTGACGTTGTCAACAACAAGTGGTTGCTGTCAACGCCCACCGCCTACATGGATTGGGTGGAGGAACCAGACCCTTCCGCAAGTCTGGTGAATCGCTATTACTACCCGTTCGATTCGTGCTCTCAACCCTGTGATTTTGATCGCCAGAAAAGCTATGAAACGGTGGGCGTGGTTGAACTCAACGGTGGAACCTACAAGGTCAAGATGTATCCTGAAACATGGTGAGGTGAACAGAGCATGCGCGTGATTATTGGTGGTGCAGGGCGTGTGGGAATTGCCCTCGCACGAGCTTTGGCAGACGAAAAGTACGACATCGTCATCGTCGACAACGATTCACGAGCGGTCACCAATGCCCAAGCCCTTGATTGCTTGGTTGTCAACGGCAACATCACCTCCAGGGAAGTCCTGTTGGAGGCGGGCATCACCTACGCCAGTGTCTTTGTCGCAGCAACGCCATCGGATGAAACAAACCTCATCGCCTGTTCAATCGCAGAACACGCTCACGAGACCGCAGATGGCGAAGACAAATTGACGAGCATTTGCCGTCTGCGAACCGCTTCGTACGTGGACGAATTCAACCAAGGGCATCTGACCCAGTGGGCCAAAGTTGACCACGTCGTCAACCCGCTTCACGGTGCCATTCAACGGCTGAACGCGGGATTGCGTTCCACCGATATCGAGGAAGTCATTCCGTTTGGTGAGGAGGCTTACGTCATTGAATTTGACATCGGTGAAACCGCACGAAACATCGTTGGTCGTCCGCTGAAGGATGTCAAAGATGACTTTGTTCATGCGTTCCCGAATATTGTGGGTGTGAAGCGCGACGGACAACGCAGTTTCATTCCAAACGATGAGAGTGTGCTTGAGGTCGGGGACCGATTGGCCGTTGCAGTGATCGGTTTGGATGGATTCAATCCGGCGCTCATCACCTTTGGACACGAAATTTCGTACTTCCCAGAAAACCCGAAAGTAGTCATCGTGGGTGCATCCTCAATCGGCACGAAAATGGCCAAGGATTGGCTTGCCCACGGTGCAACCGTCACGGTCCTGGAGCGTGAACTTCACCTTGCGAACAAACTCGCAGGCTCCAAAATGGGTGGCGACATCAACATCGAGGTCATCCATGGCGACCATTTGGACAGAAGCGTTCTTGAGGAAATTTCCATCGATGGTTATGATGTGGCTTTGAGTGCCCTTGACGACGACCACGCCAACATTGCGGCGGTGTTGATGATGTCCGATTTGGGCGTACCTCATACGGGGTTGATGCTGTACGATGCGGACCTGGTCAAGGTCACTCAGCGAATGGGTATCTCCTTCGCCGTCGACCGACACCGCGTTGCGGTCAACAACATCCTCTCTCACGTGCATCGAAGTCTTTCGGGTCATTATGCCCTCTTGGCCGAACTGCCAAATGTTGTGGGAATTACCCTAAAGGTGACCGAACGGGCAAAATTCGCTGGAAAGCGAGTTTCCGATGCCAAATTCCCTGAATGGATGCGACCTGCATTCATCAAACGTCGCAACATTGGGGGCTCTTGGGAATCGATTGACCCTCAACCCGATGAACTTCTGCTTGAGAACGATCGCATCGTTTTGTTTTGCATGAAGGACAAGGTTGCTGACGCTCAGAAACGATTCAAGGTGTGACCATGCGCTATGATGTGCTGAACCTGATTTTGGGCTGGACCCTCATCGCCCTCTTGGTCCCTCTTGGCCTCTGTGCCTTGATCACGGCCTGGCTCGATGGCTGGGAACTGGCGTTGAGGGCCTTCGGCCCAGCCATGCTCATCAGTGGCGGTTTGGGTACCGCCATGCTCGGCCTCTTCACCCGAACGGATTCTGCCCAACGGCTTCGGGATTTGGAAGCCTTTGTTGGCGTCGGCCTCGTTTGGCCCTTGACCGTGTTCATCGGTGCCCTACCGTACTGGTTTGGTGGTGTTTTTGTAGGCCCCTTTGTTGACGATGCCCTTCTGATTGACATCTTGCGAGGATTCGTGAATTCCTGGTTTGAATCCATGTCGGGCTTTACGACCTCTGGGGCGACCGTGCTCTCCCACGCCATGAGCCCGAACTGTATTCCAGGAACCACGCCTGATTGTATCAATGCCCAACCCCGTGGTTTGCTCCTTTGGCGTTCGCTGACCCAATGGTTGGGTGGTATGGGGGTCGTGATGTTGGGGATGCTCGTGCTATCGCGTATCATCGGTGGAGGCATGGCTCTTGCACGTGCAGAACTGACCGGCCCTTCCCTGTCCCGTCTTCGTCCAAAACTCAGGCAGACCGCTATGGCTCTCTGGGGGCTCTACCTCGTACTGACGCTCATCGAGATGTTGGCGCTGAAATTCATCGGAGGGATGTCGGTGTTCGATGCTGTCAATCACGCCTTCACGACCATGCCCAGCGGCGGATTCTCCACACGAGATGCCAGCATTGCCTACTATGATTCTGCGACGATTGAAATCATCATCATCGTCTTCATGTTCCTCGCCGGTGTGAATTTCACCTTGATGTGGCTGATGGGAGCAGGCGACCTCAAGTCGGCATGGAGGGACGAAGAATTCCGCATGTATTTGTTCTATATTTTTACAGCGGTGACCATCATCACCGTTTCGCTGGTCTTAGTCGGGATGGCAGCGGGCAATGCCTTGCTTGATACGTTGTTCCACGTGCTGTCCATTGGTACTTCCACGGGTTATGCTTCGGCCGACTATGCTTCCTGGCCAGGTGTCGCACGTATCATCATCTTCCTGCTGATGATTATCGGTGCTTGCGCAGGGTCAACCAGCGGTGGTTTGAAACTGATGCGAATCCGAATCGGCCTCAAAGTTGCCTTCCGAGAACTCGCACGCATCGCCCAGCCACGAAAAATTCACATGATTCGCATGAACAACGAGGTGGTTGAACAAAAGCAAGTCAGCCTCGTGGTTGGCATGTTGTTCATTTGGGTCATTCTATTCGGATTTTCTTGCATCGTCCTTGCCATGATGATGCCCGATGCTTCCTTCGAAACAATTTTCTCGGTGGCTGCTTCTGGGCTTGGAAATACCGGTCCTGCCCTTGGTGCCTACGGTCCTACTGAGACATGGGCGAGCATGAGTTTTGACTCGTTGTTGTTCACATCCATCTTGATGTGGTTTGGTCGTCTTGAATTGCTGACCGCCATCATTGTGCTGCATCCGCACAGCTGGCGACGTGAGGAGAAATCGGACGGTGAACGACAAGGCATGGCTATGGTCAAGCGCATCTTGGACCGTGAGGGCGAAAACGATCAAAACAAGGTCATCTGACCAGGGGCAGGTCCTTGGTCATCCTTGTCTTCAGGTTCCTCGATGACATCTTGGCGTGCTGGTTCTTGCATCATCTCCTGGGGGGTTGGGTCTACTGATTTGGAGGGTGCATTGTTGATTTCTTCACGTCGCTGCAAACGTGCCTCCCTGTGCGCTTCCTCTGCCTCGTCGTAGGCTTTGGCAAGGGCCTTGGAGGAGCGTCGTGATTTGGCGAGGCCTGCGAGCGATAGATGTTCGTCGCTTGACAAACCGAGGGCAAGTGATAGGCCAAAATCCGAAGAATCCCCAAGTGCGTGGTCATCTTGCATCAAGGCCATCAGCGGTTGCAGGAATTCCTCTCTGGTGGTGGATTGGTTGGTTCCGCAGACCTCGGCGAGTTTCTCAACGATGCTGTTCCGTCCTGTTGGTCCTCGTCTTCGCAGATAACTTGGGTAGGAGGGGAATATTCGACCTTCCAAAGGCACGGCATTGGCCGTCGATGCAGCCAAGGCCGTCAGGTGTTGTGTCCAATAGGTCGACCGGTGAGCCGTGTTGAGAAAACGCCCCATCATGGCACGGTCGGCTTGCAATAACGTTCGTGAACCTCTCCGAACACTTGGCGCATGCGTGAACAACGAAGCGTTGTTCCAGTGGACCCAGTTGAGGAAATCAGAAGGATCCTTGTCAATGGTTCGAATGAGGTTGGATGCGACTTCGCTATTCCTCTCTCTATAGAGTTTATCGAGACCAGGAAATATCTCAACGTTGACATCTCGTTGACTCGCTTCAGCATGTGATTGAACCATGGCTGGCGTCAATGCCGCGCCGTTGAGGCCGGTAGCAAGGACTTGCAAATCACGAACGAGCGCCCGCAAGTCACCGTGGTTTGTTTTTGCAAGCGCGTCAACGGCCGCTTCTTCAAATTCAATGCCCTCTTCACGTAAGACCCTCCGAGCAATTCGGCGTAAGGCTTCATCATTGGCTCGAACGAAATTGATTTTCAACAGGTGTTTGGTGAACCTGTCTCTTGTGGTCCGCCAAGATGAATTTCTCCCCCAAAGTCCCATTTCCTCGTTGCAGGCCAAAATAACGGGTTGTTTTGTTTGGTCCAGCAGCCGAAGCAATTCAGCCTTCCCGCCAGAATCCCCCTTGAGGGTTGCACCTGGGCGGTCATCCTCGCCAGTCATGGCTTTCTCTATGCGTTCTTGACTGATTTGACGCAAGCCGCCAGAGAGGTGGTCTACTTCATCGAGCAGGATGAGGGTGCGGGACGGGGGAGCAGTTGGGTCGTGGAAGAGCGAACGATGGGTGGCTCCGCTGGTTGCAGCCTTGCGAATAGCGGCTGCATTGCGTGCATCGCTGGCGTTGAGTTCGATGACGTTCCAGCCCATGTCTTCGGCGATGGCTCGGGCCACCGTTG
>CALGEM010000210.1 GCA_937881505.1 uncultured euryarchaeote | reverse complement strand
ACCGTCTCGTCGCTTTTCGACGGTGAGCGGTTTTCGCATACCGTCTTTTTGCGAGAAGATCTTGGCCACTTCCGTTTGCTTCGCATAGCGCTTGTTGATTTCAACGGTCACCCGGTTGGGGGCGAGGTCTTCCATGGAGATGAGGACACGTTCAGTGCCGTTGATGATGAAGTAGCCACCCGGGTCGAGGGGGTCTTCGCCCTTCTTGCGGAGGAGCTCATGCCAGGTGGCTTTGTCCTCGGCAGAGGTGGTGGGTGAAAGAACACGGTCGCCGGCGATGTGCTTTGCGTGAAGGTTGCAGCGTTCCGAGCGGACCATGATGGGCATGTTTCCAACGGCCACACCGGATTCGGTTGGCGATGGAACACCGTTGCGCTTGATGGTGAAGTCAATGGTTACAGGGGACATGTAGGTCAACTTTCGCAGTCGGCATTCCATTGGCGTCGATGGGTTGAGTGCACCGTTTGCCTCTTTGACAGTAGGCTGGCCGAGTTTGACATTCTTGAGACGGATGACGATGTCTTGGTCGTGAACATCGAGTTTGATGTAACCGCCTTCGTCGTCGTTGAAGTCTTCATCGGTGCCAACACGAATGTTGCGGATGATGCGCTCCATGCGAGAGATGGTGTTCTCCGAAGCGGGGATACAGTCGTTGTAGGATGCCAATTGGTGGTTGACAAGGCTGCGTTCTTTGAAAAATGCTTGAATGATTTCCTGCATGATATCTCCTCCTCAGTTCCCCTCCACGATGAGCCGGTAAGCCACCGTCTGTCCGGCAGATGGGGATTGCCGAACCACCTTGAGCACGCGGTCAGCAATCCAACCGGCCGCCAACGGGGTGTGGTCGGGGTCGGCCATGTGGGCTGCTGAATCAGCGGTTTCTGCGAGTTCCTTGATGACTTGGACAACGGGGTCCGTGATGAGAATCTTGGGAAGGAGTTCCTTAGCGAGGCGGTCTTCACCGGTCTCAGGGTCGGGTTGGACCATTCGCCAAGGGGCCAAAGCCTCCATCTCAACGGCCAGTTGTTCTTCTGGAGAGATGTTGGCCTCGCCAACGAGCTCTTGGTGGGGAACCAACTCGTGGTTGAGGGCGTTGAAGCGGGAGGTGATTTCCGGACGGTCCATGTCGTCGACGGCTTTGGCACGGATGGTGATTTTCGTGCTCTTCTTTGCTGCACGTCGGCGGGAGCCTTGTTCAGCGATGATCTGCATGGTGTTGATGAATTCCTCAGCGTCTTTGGAGATGCCAAGGGTTGAGGCGACATCGTCGTGAGACATGTTCTTGATGTCGGTCATGTTTCGGTCGGTGGCCAGTTTGTGGGCGTATTCTTCAGAGACGCCCAGTTCCATCAACCGCTTTTTCGTTGCACTCTTTACGACCATTTTTACACCCCGGATCGCCCACCCACACCAGACCAGTAGCGCATTCAGGCGGGCCCGACGGGGTTCGAACCCGCGACCATCGGATTAAAAGTCCGACGCTCTACCTGACTGAGCTACAGGCCCAATGTAGCAACTTGGGCTTTCTGTCCGACCTGCATGGCCTTCTTATACGTTTCGGGTTGGCCGTGACCATGCCGGCCACGAGGAAGGCACAACACCCGATTGGTGGACCCCTTCATAAATCTGCCCATACGAGCAAAAATCGCATATTTTCGGGGAACTGCGAACGCATAGCCTCATGACTGAGAGCAGGCTGGCAATGGTTATGAGCGGTCCTGAAACCTTTGGTGCCGCCCATGCGGAGGCTGAAATTGAACGCCTTCAACGAGCGGGAACAACCGTCGAGTGGAAGGCGCCAACCGGTGAACGCTTCTCGATGCTCATTCCACCCACTGTCTATCCTCCCCGTGAAGATACCGACCTCTTGGCTTCCGTGCTGACATCGCAACGTCTGCCGCCCAAGACGGAGTGGCTCGAAATCGGGTGCGGTTCCGGAGCTCTTTCCCTGCACGCCGCCCGGCTCGGATGCAAAGTCACGGCCTGCGACATCAACCCCCTAGCGGTTGCTTGCACACGTGCTCAGTTTGCACAAAACGGGCTTAAGGCCACCGTTCTTGAAGGTGGACCTGGTCCTTTGGCGGATGGATTCAGCTCCCAATGGGGTGGCGACCAAACGTACGACGTCGTGGTCTGGAACACGCCGTATTTGGGTGCAGATGCTTTGGTGGACGGGATGCTTGGACCCATGGAAGAGGCAGCTCTCACCGACACCGACCGTGTTGGCCTCTTTGTTCGCATGGCTCGTCTCATCGCCACCACGCCGTTGCTCTCAAACAACGGGGTGGCGTACCTGACGGTTTCGTCCAAAGGCGCTGGTCAGAACGCTTGCGAACTCGCCTGGGCCGAAGGTGTCGCCGCCCGGTGCATCGCCACGACATCGTTTGAAGACGGAGAACAACTCTCCGTCATCGCCATGTGGAAACCTTACGCCGATGCACCCGTCCTCCATCGCCCTGTCACCACCAGCACAAACGATGACGTCGTAGCCTTGGCGGGTGTGGCAGGTGGTACGGTCCGAGCCGATGTCCAAACAACGGGGCGCGGTCGAAGGGGGCGATTGTGGAAGTCGTATTCCGGTGCCTTCATGGGCTCATGGTTGATTCATTCTGGCCAGGGTTGGCCGCATACAACTGGCGACCAATTACGTGTTGGTGAAGCCCTCGCTCGCCTGATTCGTTGTATGAGCGAACATGGCAGCGCTGATGTTTGCCTGAAATGGCCCAACGACCTCTATGCACGCTCAAGCGATGGTGTGTTGAAAAAAGCCGGGGGCGTCCTCTTTGAAGCGGTCAGCCAAGGCGATGTGCATCATGTCATACTCGGCCTTGGATTGAACATTGAGACGGGCGGCCAGGCGTATGCAAGCCTGCACGATCTCGGTCTTGAGACGACCCCCGAGAAGATCCACCTTGCTCTTCACGCCGTGGTGGCCTCGCTGTTCCAGCAGGTTGACCATCTCCCACAAGCTGCGCCGAGTGTTCATGTTGAAAAGGAAGTGTTGCACGGTATTTCTCTGCTTGGACCACTTTTCTATAGAAACCAAAAGGTGCTGATTGAAACCGTCCATCCGAGCGGTTCACTTTGTCTCGAAGGGTGGGATGAACCGGTTGACGAACCCGATGACCTGACGTGGTCAGGCGTCTAACTCGGCGTCAAGCACTTCGTCGGACTCTTCCTCTGATTCGCTGCGCTGGTAGAGGCCATAGGTCAAGAAGATTGCACCCACTGGGAAGGGCAGCATA
>CALGEM010000209.1 GCA_937881505.1 uncultured euryarchaeote | reverse complement strand
CGCCCCCCCTCGCCTGGCGGCGCAAGCGCGCCTACGAGACACGCGGTGAGTATGACGGGCGCGCCCTCGTCTACTCCAAGGTCGGCGACCTCGCCTGACGGTTAAGAATATGAGAACATGAGAATCCGTCAAACCGCCAACCTCGGGGGGAAGGGGTGTTGGTTCGTCAACGATATCGGCTTCAGAAGGTAAGTCGTCCAGGAATGGCGTTTCTGCCAAGCCGACTTCATCGTGGAGGAGGACGGCTGATTCCTCTTCTGGAACGGGTTCCTCAGGCGTTTGAGGCAGGAGAGAACCGTTCACCCAGTACTCGTTGCCGTCGAAAGCAGCCACCAATTCCTGTTGATCCTTATCGCTTTTTGATGTCAAGTCTTTCACACCGATGTTGGTATCCTTTCCTCGTTGTGCAAGACCCTTGAACATCCCTGAAAGTTGCGTGGTTGAGCGAGCAGCGGCGGCATCGGCATCGATGATGGGGGGATTGAACGGGCTTTCTTGAAGCGGTTTATCTTGGTCTTTCTCTTCATCCAACCAACCGATGTCCAGCTCAAAATTGAGGTCAGGCAGGTCTGCGTCTGAAGTGACGTGCACATTGCCCCGCGAAGTCTCCGCTGAAGCCTGTGGAGGCTGAAGTGGTGGTCGCTGGGTCCAAGGCATGGATGCATCGATAACATCGGAGGGTGGCTCGGTTGGGGCGGATGATTCTAAAGGCGTAGAGGAGATGGTATCCACGGGTGTTTCGGTTGGTATTCCGGTTGGTGAATCAGCCTCTGCACCTTGAGATTCCTCTGATGCAACGCTGTCTTCCATGAGTTGATGCAGCGCATCAGGTTCATCCCTCGGGAAAATTTTCGCCGACGTATCGACGTATTGGACCGGTAAGCCATCTGGATTCTGCATGCGGATACCATCCACAGCATCTCGGAGTTTGGTGATGACTTGGGCGGGGAATCCGTCGCATTCCTCGAGAATCGTGCTTGCGTCGTGCATTGAAAATTCACTGTCCATCACGCCCACTGAGGCCAATCGTTGGCGAACCAAGGAAAGCACATCGTGCGCACTGAACGGCGAGAGACGTTGGACTTCAAACCCTTCAATGACCGTTTGAGGAAGATGATGCCGTTCTTTGACGTCGCAAACGAGTACCAGAAGTGCATTCAGGCGTTCCAGCGAGGAGTGAGCATCCCGAAGCGCGACCTCCAAGACGGAAAGGTCGCTGGCGGGCACGTCGATGACGATCATAGGGAGTTTGTTGGGATGGCTGTACATCTCGTTGACCAGGTCGTTGACCAATTCGGTTCGGTTTATGGGCGGCTCGCCGCCAATCATTTGGCGGTAACACATGCTCAAGAGGGCCGTGGCAGGCGTTTGAGCAGGTAGATGGTCAATGGTGGCCGAAGCCCCTGCATAGGGCATCAAGCAGCGAGCAAGCGACGTACGGCCCGAGCCAAGGGGGCCGAGCAACATGACTTTTCGAGCGGTGCCGAGTTGAAGATAAGTCTTCAGACGGGTGAAGACCTCCGTTCTTCCGACGAGTTTCCCCGATTCTCCTGATTCAAGAGGGCGGATGGAAAACGGGTTGACGTTCAATGAGGGTAAGCCGTAAGCGTACGTTTCTCGAACCATGCCAACCAAACGAACTTCTGGTATATCATGTTTCAGCGAATCCACGGAAGCACGGGACTCGTTACAAGGCGTTAACACGAAAGCCAAATGGATATATTCGCCCGCATTAACAGCAAATTAACGCATAATTAACGCGTTAATGGACGCGTTAATCCCGTTAACATAGGCTGGCCATGGACACCTTCGCAGCGATTGATTCAAGGAACGCAGCCTCCACCGTTAGCACGGGAAGCGCCATGCCGGTTGAGAACAGTCGAGTCAAAGGATTGTACAAGTTGACCGTAGATGAGCGTCGAAAACTTGTCGCTCAGGCTGCCAATCTCAGTGAAGAGCATGTCGCTGCCCTCTCCCAACACGGAGAATTGGACGAAACGGCTGCTGACCGCATGATTGAGAACGTCATTGGAACCATGTCCCTGCCAGTTGGCGTGGCCACTAACTTCGTGATTGACGGCAAACACTACCTCATCCCGTTCTGCCTTGAGGAATCAAGTGTTGTCGCCGCTGCCTCCAACATGGCAAAACGGTGCCTGGCTCACGGCGGGTTCACCACACAGAACGACGATCCCATCATGATTGGGCAGATTCAACTGCTGGATATCGAGGACATCAACACCGCAGAACAGGCTATTCTTGAGAATAAAGAGGATTTAATGGCCACAAAGCCTACAAGCATGCATGAAGCTATCGGAGAGATAGATGCATACTATGCCATTGAGAAAGTTAGAAAACGCTTTAAAAGGATGTTTTCGGGCCTTGGAGTGGATAAATATTTGCGACTCTTTATTTATCGTTTGAATTCATCAAAGCTTCATAATATCGACGAGATGGAGGATAAGTTTCTTCGTTTCTTGGAGAGAATAAAGCGATCAAACGAATCTGGAAACACCAACGAGAAAATTGATATTATAACAATTTCAAGAGTGAGATCTGAGCTTATGATAAAGAGGGCGCTTAAGAAGAAGGAGAGATAATGTTTTGTCACGTGATAGAGATGTGAATGTTAGAGAGTTTTTGTTTGTTATTGTTATAACAATTATAGGCGCGATATTTGGTTATATCAAAACGTATCAGGGATTATAAATCAAAAAAATATTTTAAATACTTGACGATTAATCTTTGGTGCTTATATTATTAAAGGAAGGGATGATCCCTTCAAAAACAAAGGGAGTTGGTGTGAATTACATTAAAGTAACAACGGAAGATGGAGAGGTTTTCGTCAACCGTCATATTGTCGAGATGGTGTTTAAAAACGAGGGTGGCTGTACGCTGCGAATGAACGAAAAACTTTTTGTTAAAGTGCTGGATCCAATTGAGATAGTTTTGGAAAAGCTTAATCAGGCGACTGGAGGTAAATGAAGGTGTGTATAGTGTAGGTGACTTAATTGAGTTGCT
>CALGEM010000208.1 GCA_937881505.1 uncultured euryarchaeote | reverse complement strand
CATTTTTAAATGTTTCTGCTAAAAAATTGAAAAAAGACCATCCAGATTTTCTGGTAAAGCGGGGCGATCTTTCGTGGACGTGTTCGAAGGATGATGCCTCGAACGAGCAGGTGGCGAAGGGGAGCAGGAATGGCGATGACATCTGGGTCAAGAAGGAACTCTCGCAAGTAGGTGCGCACCGAGCCAACGGTGGGTTCGTCGGGTGTCCCAACGTTCATCAGAAGAACACCCTTCGTCCCCATGGCTGGAACTCGGATAGGTTGCTCTTAACGATTTGTTCAAGCATTTCCCCATACAAGACCAGCACGCGAAACCGTCTGTTTGAGTCGCTGAATAAGTGTTCTTAAAAACACTTAATTTATTTTTAACATCCTCGTGTTGGCTTTTTTACCGGTGATTCATATAGGTCCGGCACCACATGTAACATGAAAGAAGCAAACCTTTCAGGCGATGGATATGGACAAAGAATTGGAGACCTACACCGAGCAAGCTGTTTCGAACTTCACCTACCGAAGCGGGGTGTTTGGCCGTGGCCTCTGGCACCGGTGGATGACCGCCGTTGCCTTCTACCGTGCTGGTGTTGACCGCCGTGGTGCGCTTCAATCAAGGAGGACGATTTGAATGGATGCATATTTGGAAAGCTACGTGGATGAAACGATGAACGCCCAGGTCACCCGCAACGGGATCTTTGCCCGTCGCTCCCTGGCATCTCGACTCCGCAGTTGGCTTGGCATGAATTGAAGCCACCCTTTACAAGTCACAAGCGTGTGAAACGCAGTGATGAGCGAACGCTGGACGTGGGTTCCCCACCTGTGGGGTTTGTTCACACCGGCCTTCACCTTGTTGTGCTTGGTCCTTGGTGGGCCTTGGATGGTTGCACCGCTGCTCGTCTTTTTGGGATTCTACCCTCTGCTCGAAGTGGTCTTGGGTCAATCCAGCACCACACGACCGCTTCAAGAAGGACGGGCCCACGACATCATCGTTCACCTCCACGCCATCGCCGTGCCGATTCTTCTCGCTGTTCTGCTGTGGCGCATCTCCCTCGACGGGTTGACGTTTTTCACGGGCATGGGGATGGCTTCAGCCGGTCTGAGCAACGGTGCTTCGGGTATTGTAGCGGCCCACGAGTTGGGCCATCGTCGCCCTCGCTCCAAGAGTTGGTGGACGGCTCGCCTGACCCTGTTTTCGGTGCTCTATCTTCACTTCACCACCGAGCACAACCACACGCACCACCGGCACTGGGCCCGAGATGTTGATCCCACCTCTTCTCCATGGGGGCGCAGCGTTTACGTTCATGTTCTGCAAACGATTCCGCGTCAGGTCAAAGGGGCTTACCGCGCTCGTCCCGTCGACACCCGCCGAGCCTTGACGGTGGAAGCCCTGTTCCTCGGTGGCCTTGCCTACGCCGGCCTTCCCTACCTTGCCGCCTACCTCGGTCAGGCAGCCGTGGCGATTTACCTGCTTGAATTCGTCAATTACCTCCAGCATCACGGGCTTCGACGCGGCGATGATGAGCGAGCTAACGCCACCCACGCCTGGGAAAGTCGCCACCTCCTTTCACGTTGGACGCTGATGGAATTACCTCTGCA
>CALGEM010000207.1 GCA_937881505.1 uncultured euryarchaeote | reverse complement strand
CCGAGACTCGCAAGCCGGTTGAAAACGTGTTCTGGGAAGAAGGAAAGGCACCTGCAGGCAACTATCAGGTCTATGTTCACCACTACAAGAAGCACCAGAAGCGTAAGAGCAAGGACCCCACCAAGTTCCAAGTCATCGTCACTCCGGGTGGCGAGCCTTTGGAGTACAGTGGTGAACTCTCAAGTGGGGACCCCATCATGTTGGTCGCCGAATTCAACTTGCCCTCTCCCGAAGAGCGTGAGGCACGAAAGCGTGAGCTTGAGGCTGAAATTGAAGCAGCATCGAGGGCGTTTAACGATCAAAGTACCGAAGAAAAGGTTGAGGCCTCTTCAGATGCCGACTCGTTGCTGGAAACATTGGAGGAAGACACTGATTCTGAGATGAACGTAAGTGAGGAAATCGAAGATCAGGAAGATTCGGATGAACTCCCCAGTGCACCGGACCTTGATGCCTTGAGCGAGGATTGAGTTCAGGAAATAATCTCATCGAGGCGGTCCGCTTCCAACGCCTTGCGGATGGACCGAGCGATTCGCCGACCTGTTGACATGAACGGTTCGTTGATGTCCGAGTACGGTGAGCCGCCGATAAATGGGTTTGAGCCTGCGACGATTCGAGCGCTGATTTCAAAGACCTTGAATTCCAATTTGTCCGTGACGATGGTCTCCAGGCAAAATGGGCCAAGCATGCCACGAGAGCCGTCCTCAAGGTTGTAGGAGGCAGCGACGGTGCCCTCGGCCATTTCAAAAGCACGGGGCAGGAGGGATTCTCGAATCACCACCGGTTGGTTTCCAGTCACAACAAAGGAGGGTTCAAGCGCCATTTCACGGAGGTCTCGGAGCGAACCGAGTTTGTAGAATTCATCCACATTGCTCTCGTCTCTTCGGTCCATGGAAAGGAGTTCCAATCGACCCAGGTTCTTGCCTGCATGAACGCCTCGCCCTTGGACTTGGAAGCCGTCCTCGGCAGTGGGGTCAAAGAAGAAGTGGAGGTAATAGCGGCAGCCCAATACATATTCTTGGATGGTGAACTCTTCCTCAATGTCGACGTTGCGTCGGAAGTCTCTGTAATCTCTTGCGATAAAGTAGCCACGGCCGCCTTTGGCTCCTGCATACTTCACGATGACAGGGCCGTCGATGTTGTGCGGGTCTTCAACCACCTTGGGCATGGTGCAACCGCCGTCTTCAAGCCATTGGCGTTGTAAGGCTCGACTGCTTTCCCAGTGCAGGATGTTTCTGTTGCCAAAGGTTGGAACTTCGAGATTCCTGAAATTATTCGCGCCCAAATACTCGACCAAGGAACCATGGGGGACGATGATGACGTTCTTTTCACGGAACCATTCAGCATAATCCAACATCTCGCGGTAATCGTCCAGCATCAACCACTCGTCGGGGTCTGCACCGGGGAAGGCCTTGTAGAATCGTCGGCGGTTCTCGCCCACGGCGATGCCCAGTGTTCGGAAGCCTTCTTGACGTGCCCCGTGTAGAATTTGGAGCGAAGAGTGTGAGGCTACAACGCCTACGGTGATGGCGTCTTTGTCGTAGCCTTGAAGCCATTCCTGCACCGTGGAGAGAGGTACGCCCATATGGAGGGGTTTCGTAATCGCTCTATGAGTATTATGTCAGAGAAGAATGTAGAAACCCGCTCCAGAGCGCCTCGGATACTCACCATCTCGAATGGAACCGAACGGGTAGGTTCCTAATCAGGTGAAGGTTTCATGGAGTTGTTGCGTTTGGTACGTGCATGGCCACCGATGGACCCGCCTCCAGAATCACCTACGGGGGCTATCTTCGCTTGGAGGAACTCTTGGCACTTCAAGATGGACCAGAAGGCTACACGCCTGCCCCCTCGAACGACGAATTGCATTTCATCATCGTCCACCAAACGTTTGAATTGTGGTTCAAATTGATTTTGCGTGAACTCAAAGAAGCACGCCAACTGATGAACCAAGAACGTATTGAGGAAGCCTCCATCCCCCAAGTTGTCCATCACTTGGAGCGTGTCAGCGAAATTTTCCGCTTGCTGGCTGACCAGTGGAAGGTGATGGAAACCCTCTCGCCACAAGATTTCCTGGCGTTCAGGGACCGCCTAGGGACTTCCTCAGGTTTTGAATCATGGCAAATGCGTGAACTTGAGGTCTTACTGGGCTTGGAAAACGAACAACGAGTCGGCGGCATGGACCCGTTGAACCACATGAAGCACCTTGCCCAGCAGGGGAAGGTACCCCAACAAGCATTGGCTGATTTCGAGGCCACCGTGGCCGAACCCTCCCTCAACGATGTCCTCAATGCATGGCTGGCAAGAACACCCATTCACGGGTCCTCACCCGGGTCTGAAGGCGACGCATCGGTGGTGCGTTCCTATGTGGATGACCATCTCCATGTCATGCGAGCGCACGGCGAGCAGGTGATCCAACACATGGTGGCGATTGGGCACGGCGAGGAAAGCACCATCCGCCCCCGTATTGAGGCCGGCGTCATGGGTGCGGAACACTTCCTTCTCAACGATGGTGAGCCGGTTCGTAGCCGAGCAGGGCTGCTGTTTATAGAATCGTACAGGGAACTCCCTCTGCTCTCATGGCCTCGGAGATTGGTTGACAGTTTTGTTGAATTGGAACAGGCCATGTTGCTCTTCAGAACCCATCATGCTCGGATGGTTGAGCGCATGATCGGTCGACGAATGGGAACAGGTGGCTCAAGCGGTGTTGATTATCTGGATGCCACCACGAAATACCGTGTATTCGTGGATTTGTGGGCAGTGCGCACCTTGTTGGTCAAACG
Organism: uncultured euryarchaeote; assembly: GCA_937881505.1. Classification (GTDB taxonomy): domain Archaea; phylum Thermoplasmatota; class Poseidoniia; order Poseidoniales; family Poseidoniaceae; genus Poseidonia. The sequence continues at coordinate 1,894 of CALGEM010000207.1, read as the reverse complement.
GGATGCGCTGCCGGCATTGAACGATGCCGAATTTTACGGCTTCAGTTCGGACTTGACTCACTCGTGAGGGTCAATGTCGATGGGAATCAAGTGGTTCTCGTATTCGTAGAGAGCGATCTTCAACGGGTCAAGAACGAAGCGAATGCTGGCTTCTTCAAGGCCGTAAAGGGAAACGAGTTCTTCCTTGAATTGGTCTCGCAGGACTTCCTCGGTGGCGTAAAGTGGGGCGCCCATTCCGATTTGGAGTGCACGAGCACCAATGATTCGAGCGCGTTCAAAGCGGGTGTGTTGGCGTGCGGGCTTGACCATGGACAATCAACTGCGAGAGATTCGCATACCGCCGACATGGCAACTCTTTTTGAACCTAACTCACTCTTCCTCGTCGTTTATTGGGACCTTTTGTTCCCTGCCGCCCGTCATGAGTTCACGATGAATGACAAAAGCCGGCGCCAAGGATAACACCAACACCATACCGACGACCATGGCAAAATCCCGGTCAAACATCGAGCCGATGGGCGTGCTTGCAACCTCTTGTCCGTCGCTGATGTCCACCAGGCCCGTGGGGGCCAAGGAGGCCACGGTCAAGCTTCGCCGTCCTGGTTGTTCCAAGAGCACCACGAACGAGGAGTTCTCGCGGATTTCCTCCTCGTTCAATACCAGTGAACCTTCGGTAGCATTGACGGTGGCATGCTCGTAAGCGACCGCGGGGTGAATCTTTCCTGATGTTTGGTGAGCCGTAGGGGCGAGCATCCACACTGAAACGGTTCCAGTGTTTGATGCGTTCCAAATCAGGGTGCTGTTCTCCACACGAAGGGATTCCAGCCCCGACCATGTCGGTGTTTCATTTTCCATCACGGTGGGCAAGTCCAGCGCTTGGCGACTCCCGGTGAGCAGGTGCTGACCGTCGACCACGATGGAGGGGTAGAAGAGAAGTCTGAAATCATGGTCGTACTTGAGTTTTGAATCGGGTAAATACGTTGCGTCTTGGGGTGAAGCGTGATGCTGGAGAACCACCGCTTCATCGCTGCTTAGGTTGCTTAATTGTTCACCCACCTGCACACATGGTTCGCACCAATCGGCGCTGAAGTATTCGATGAGATGGGGGGGTTGGGTTGGTTCGCACGAGGTGTTTTCCAAACATTCCAGCGAGAACACCCGAACATCGAGCAGTTCTCCCTCCTGGGTGCTTGTATCGGCTTGCACCCCAGCTGCGACCCCGGTATTGAGGATCAAAAGAACCAGCAAGAGAGCCGGCCATGGTGGGGAAGCCATGCACGGGGGTGGAGGCATTTGTTCAAAAGGGGTCTGCTCTCACCCCGAACCATGGAACCTCCGTGGTGGCGCCGTCCATCCACCCTTCCGTTGATGCTGGCCGTGCTGGCTTTGCTCATCGTCATCGTCGGTGGTTCGATTCGAATCAACGACGCAGGTGAATCCTGTCCCGAATGGCCAACATGCTTCGGAACTTGGCATTTTGCGGTTTCCGAAGCCGAGCAAGCAGCCTACTGGGAGGCTAACCCTGACCAGATCGACTCTCGTGGGGAGGACCATCGCTACACGGTGTTCCAAATCTTTGTCGAGTGGTTCCACCGTATGCTGGTCGGCGTCATCGCCATCCCCATCGTTCTCAACGTCTTCATGGCACGAAAACAGCGTGAACACTACGGGATGCCGGTGGAACGGGCGGCCCAATTTTCAGCTATCCTCCTCATCGTTCAAGCGACAGCCGGCTACATCACGGTTCGGTACGACAACGCGGATTGGACGGTCGCTCTGCACCTTTCACTTGCGTGCATCTTCACGGCCGGTCTGATCTGGCAATACATGTCAATGAGAATAACCGAAGGGGCTTCGTGGACTTTTCTTAAGGCGCCGTCAACCTTTGTTGACCTCC
>CALGEM010000206.1 GCA_937881505.1 uncultured euryarchaeote | reverse complement strand
GGGCGGTGCAGCGAGTCATACGCTCAACATCACGATTCTTGAGCCGACAGGTAACCTCTCCTACTCACCCAATAACATCACTCTCATCCGCGGGGTGGCCATGTCCGGCATCCATCCAACATTCGACGGTGGTACGATTGAGTACTGGTCCATCTATCCTGCCTTGCCGAATGGATTGAACTTCAGCAACGGTTTCATCAGCGGTACGCCAACCGTGAACATGACGACCTCAATGTTCACGGTCTATGCCAACAACTCGGGTGGCTCGGCGGCAGCGACCATCAACATCACGATTCTTGAGCCGGTAGTTGACCTGCTCTATTCGCCAGACAATCTAACGCTGATGCGCGGCACGACCATGCCGCCGTTGTATCCCAGCGTTTCGGGTGGTAATGTCGGTGTGTGGTCGTTGGTGGGCGCTTTACCCGAAGGGCTGAACTTCTCCAACGGCGTGTTCAGCGGCACACCGCTGGTGAACATGACCCAGACGCAGTACCTCGTTTACGCCAACACCACGGGCGGTAGTGCGACGGCGTGGGTCAACATCACAGTGCTCGAGCCAGCGGTGAACTTGTCCTACAACCCGTACAACATCACGCTGATTCGCAACGAGACGATGAGTCCGTTGTCACCAACCGTCAGCGGTGGCAACGCCAGCAATTGGGCCATCACGCCTGAGCTACCGGCCGGTCTGGACTTCACGGACGGTGTCATCTCCGGTACGCCCGAGGTCAACATGACAACCACGATGTTCACCGTTTGGGCCAACACCTCGGGCGGTGCATCTTCGGCCACGGTTAACATCACCATCCTGGAGCCGGCGGTGGACTTCCTCTACAACCCGAACAGCCTCGTTCTCACCCGAAACGAGACCATGAACGTCACATCGCCGATGTTCGGAAACGATGCCATGTCTGAAGAATGGGGCATTTCCCCGGCGCTGCCAGAGGGTCTGAACTTCACCAACGGGACGATTTCTGGCACGCCGCTGGTCAACTTGACGGCCACGGTCTTCACGGTGTACGCTAACAATTCCGGCGGCACGGGCGTGGCCTACCTGATCATCACCGTTCTCGAGCCGATGGCCACTGTGGTTTACGTCCCTGAGAACATCACGCTCGTTCGGGGCGAGGACAACGCCAGCATCGTGCCGATCCTTGGCGGAGGCATGGTCGCCTCGTGGTCCATCAGCCCCGAACTGCCTGAAGGCATGGTCTTTGACAACGGCAGCATCACGGGCGTGCCGCTGGTGAACAGCACCAACACGACGTACACCGTCATGGCCGTCAACAGTGGTGGCGTGGCCTTTGCCTTCCTCAACCGACCTGAGAAATTGAATGCCCTGAATGAGAAGCTATGGTTTGAAATTGGAGAGTTGGCCGATTGGGTGAGTGAAAG
>CALGEM010000205.1 GCA_937881505.1 uncultured euryarchaeote | reverse complement strand
GATTATGACATAACCGATGAAAAAGAAGGACAGCAATACCTCGATGACGTTGACAGTTTTGAAGGTCAGGTGGCCCTCTTTGGTGCCATGGCCACCATTCTGCAAGTCAGTGCGTTGACGATGCTTGGTTATGCATTCTTTAGAGAAGCTCAGGAAGACGAAGGTCAACACGTCGCCGTGCGCATCACGATGATTTTGGCTGGAATCGTCTTGGTGACCAGCATTGTGGGTCGAAGTTTCTCACTCTTCTGACCTCAGCGCTTCATCTCCTCACGAATTCGCTTTTTGGTCGCCGCCCATGAACAGATGGGGCAGGTGGTCAAATCGTGGAAACGAGCTGGGCAATATTCCCGTCCGAAGAAGATGATTTGCAGGTGGAGGTCGTTCCATTTTTCACGAGGGAAGACGGCCTTGAGGTCCTTTTCCGTCTTTTCAACCGTCGTCCCGTTTGAAAGGCCCCAGCGTGCTGCAAGTCGGTGGATATGGGTGTCCACCGGAAAGGCGGGAACATCAAAGGCTTGAGCCATGACCACAGAAGCGGTCTTATGGCCGACACCAGGAAGCGCCTCAAGCGACTCAAACGACGCCGGAACTTCCCCATCGTGGTTTTCAACAAGCATTTCGGAGAGTCGCTTGATGTTTTTCGCCTTGGTTGGGGCGAGACCCACCTGACGAATGTCGGCAAGAATGGTGTCCACGTCCAAAGCCGCCATGGCTTCGGCTGAACTGGCTTTGGCGAAGAGAGCAGGCGTGACCTGATTCACCTTGAGGTCCGTCGTCTGGGCGCTCATCAGGACGGCGACTAGCAACTCAAACGCATTGGTGTGGTCGAGCGGGATGGGAATTTCAGGATAGAGCGTTTCCAGTTGCTCTGCGATGATGTCGGCCTTGTCCTGCCGCTTCACAACATCACTCATCCTTCGTAGGTTGCGCTGTATTCTTCACCCGTTTGCCACCCAAAGTAGAGGCCAAGGCCGATGGATAGCAGGGGGATGCCATTGCAAATCAGCGTTTCAAGCGGTTCGCTCTCCGGGCGACCGGCGATGTACCAAATCAGCAAACCGAGAACGAGTCCTGGAATGACCATCATGCTGCCCATGATGATGGTTCGTAGGGTGCGCATGATGTTCCCATCCTTCGGTGCGTCAAGAAGGTGTGCTTTGCTCTCAACGAACCAAGCGCCCCGCAAGGTCCTCTCCCGACAAGGCGTTCAAGGTATCAGCAGGCTCAATCCAACCTTTCCGTGCCGTCATGACGCCGTAGGCGATATCGCTGAGTCCACGAATGGAATGCGCATCGGGGTTGATGGCGACCGGTACGCCGAGGCCCTTGGCGTGTTTGCAAAGGCGCCAATCCAAATCCAGTCGATACGGGCTGGCGTTGAGTTCAACCGCTTTGAGTCGACCTTCCTCGTTGTGTTCGGCCATGTGTTCGAGCACGGCAAACAAATCCACTTCGTAGCCTTCTCGCCCTTGCAAAATGCGTCCTGTGGGATGGCCGAGGACAGTGGTGGCGGGGTGGTCAATGACTTTGAGCAACTCTTCTGTGTTCTCGTGTTCGTCTCGACCACGCCACTTGGTCATGGCGTGGACGCTGGCGACCACATAGTCCAACTCTGCGAGCACATCGTCGGGGTGGTCCAGTTTGCCGCCTTCAAGAATGTCGGACTCCAC
>CALGEM010000204.1 GCA_937881505.1 uncultured euryarchaeote | reverse complement strand
TTGGTGTTCGGTGTCTGGGTGTTCGCTGCGACCTTCATGGCCTGGAACGCCGCCCGTTTCATGTTCAACGCCACGCCCATCATGGCCGTTCTCGGTGCCGCAGGTATTGTGGCCTTCTGGCAGTGGGCTGACTGGAGCGGCCTTGTTCGCTCGTGGAAGAAGTACGGTATTCGGACACCCGCTGACCGAATCTCTGGTGCACGCAAAGCCGTTTGGCGGAAGCCACAGTTCTCGGCTGTTTTCTTGGTCATGATCATGATCTTTGGCCAACAAGCGACCTATGGATTGGATTCCGCTATTCCCGGCACCTCAAACCAAGAGGCGGAGATCGACGAGCGCATTTACAACATCGTTCCAGATATTCTGCGATTCGACGGTCTTGGCTTTTCCATCCTCGACAGCAGCACCTACGACGGTCGCTGGTACCTCGGTAGCTTTGGTTCCTCCTTCAACGACAATGGATGGAACGCTGCCTACGAGTGGTTAGCCAATCAAGATGCGGACATGGCCTATTCGGATAAACCGGCCTTCGTATCCTGGTGGGACTACGGTTTCCAAGCATTGAGTACTGGTGAACACCCCTCGGTTTCAGACAACTTCCAGTCGGGTATTCCCGCAACTGGAAACATGTTGCTGGCTCGAAGTCAAGAGGATTTGACGGCCATGTTCATTTGGCAGTTGGCTGAAGGTGACCGTACCTACGCCTCTGATGACGGAGACTTCCAGTTCACGCCAGCCTTCGAGAACACGGTCAAGAAGTACTTGACTGCGGAACAATACGACGACTTCCACACCATGCAAACGACCTTTGACGAGACCATGGTCGATTTCATCAAGTTGCGCTCGTACAACGTCGTTCAGACCAACCGAGATATCGTAATGGCTGAAGGATACACCCACGACGCTGGCGTGTTTGACGGCAGCACCAAGCTCTACAAGATTTGGAAGGACAGCGAAATTATTCCATGTACTGATGATGTCTCCACCTCCTGTGTGGGCGATGCATGGAGTTCCATGGACCAAGCCAACATCACCTTCAACAACAACGTGAGAACCTCGGAAGAAACGGTCAGCGGACGCACCCACACCATCTTTGGCGAATATTGGTACACCGACGATTTGATCGATGAGTACACCTCAGTTTCCACCTCCATCCACCGACAGAACGCTCGTTTGGCCATGGCCACCCAACTCTTGACGGCCGCATTTGATGCCAACCCCGACAACACCATCCACGACCTCTACAACGACCTCATCAATTTGGAAGGCTTGTACAAGGTCCAAGATTACGAAGGTGCACCTGGTGAACTGATTTCCCGAGACCACGAAATCCGATACTTTGCCATTGACGACCGACTTTACCCACGTGCTGGTCGCTACACGGCCGACGCCAACTACAACCGCGGTCAACCAATGGGTATCTTCGGTGCACCAACCATCCTTGCTGGCCAAGACATCGGCACCTACATGGACGAAGTCTACGAAACGGTTCGTGGCGACTTCCAGGACGAAATGACCCGGGAAGAAGTGGACGAAGCCATGCAGAAGGATTTCCTCAACCAACAAGCCGGTGCAGAAATTGACCCGCTTCAAATTGAGGATGTTCGTGTGGACCACAACCCTGCGTTCTTTGACACCATGGTGGCCCGAACCTACGTCGGTTACGGTGCTTCGACCCTCGGTCTCAACGCCGGTTCAAGCAACCCACAACCTTCGCAACACTTCGGTCAGTCAGGTTCTCCTGGCACCATCATGACCAACGCTTTGCCTCTGCCTGGGGCCATGATGAATCACTTCGTCATCTCCAACTGGTACAGCGAAGTTCCCGAAGACCAAATCCAATCCACCAACACGCTGGTGAAGATTCTGAAGTACTACCCCGGTGCTGAATTGACCGGTCAAGTTACCATGAGCGACAACGGCGAAGGTCTCCCTGGCGTCCGCTTACTCGTGGAGCGTGATGCGTTCTCCGGTGAAAGTGGAGAAGACTTGGATGAAGACACCTACTGGGTCCCCATCGGCTTTGTTGACGCAGATGAAGACGGCCGCTACAGTTTCCTTGCACCCGCTGGAAAGATTCGCGTTTCCGCCTTTGCCGGCGATTATGACGCCAGTTCTGCTCGAGACAAGATTCGAGATGGTTCCTACGGTGAACGCCTCAGCGACATTCTGACCGACACCAACAACGACCGTCAAATCAACGAGATCACGGCCGTTCTCGGTCAGGTTGCCAACATGACGTGGTTGGGCGAGGCTCAACTCAACGTTACCGGCGACGAGGCGAACCGAGTGGTCGACATGCAGAACACCCTTGACATCGCTGTGGAAAGCAGCGGTGTATCGGGTACAGTTTCTTGGTCCGGTGATGAAGAATTCAACGGCGACCCCATCGCAGAAACCACCTTCGTCCTGCGAAACATTTGGTCCATGACGGACAACTACACGGTGGAAACCACCAGCGGTTCGTTCACCTCCGAGGAATCCCGTATCCTCCAAGGAACGGGTGAAGCCACACTCACAGAGAACGGTTCCTTTGACAGCGAGGGCATTGCACTTGCAAGCAACTTCATCGGTACCTTCACTCGAGATATCGGCGATGCACGTACCTTCTTTGCCAACGGTACTTGGTCAGGATTCGGTGTCATTGACGCCACTTGGGTTGAACCAAGCGATGTGGCCAACTGTGATTTCGATAACGAATCCAACGCCGTTATGCCTGCCAACGAGACCTTCTGTCTTGTTGACGACAGCGGAGAGATCCCGTCCTACCGCCTCGAAGGCACGGTGGACGCCTTTGGTACCTTCACCTCCGAAGGCACATCCAAGCTGAGCCGTACCTACGGTGATGTTGATGCAGGCCAAGGAGAAACCATCGAAGGCGCAGGACTCTTTGAGGGAACAGGTACGTTCAATGGAACAGGTCTGTTCATCGGTGTTGGTACCTTCTCAGGCCCTATGGTTGAGGCCGGTTCCTTCTACAAGACAGGTCTGCTTCCGGGCACCTACAACATGATCGCTCAACTCGCCAACGGAAAGGAAGTCCTGCTTCCAGACCCGGTTGAGGTGGGCATTGAACCAACTTACGACCTTGCCATGACCATGCCTGGTGCCATCTTCAAAGACACCCTGAAGGACATGCACGGCGACGCCATGCCCAACCAAACCATCGAGTTTGTCGATGTTGAATTGGGTGAAGAACACGCCGTCATGATCACCACCGACGAGGAAGGTAACTTCTCCTACGGCCCGGTTGCACCGGGCGCGTACTACTACCGAGGCGACGTTGACGGCGATGGTTGGTACGACTACAACGAAACGGCCTTTGTCAACGACGACATCACCAACATCACGCTAGCTTTGAATGTCCCCGACACGGCTGACGTGACGTTGACGCTTGTTTCCCCAGTCGACCCAATCACGCAGGAGCCTCTGTTCGATGTGTCAAACCGCACCATCACGTTTGAGAACGAACTTGACGTGCTTGAACCCATCAACGTCACCAGTGATGAGAACGGCGAGATCTACGCAGAACTGCTGTTCGGTGTTTGGAACATCCGAGACGATGTCAACCCCGAGTTTGTCTTGTTCGATCAGATCGAACTTGAACCCGGCACCGAAGACGTCGTTCGAGATGTTACCTACGCCAAGGCGGCCTACATCAACGGGTCCATGCGTTCCTACCCCGGTGTGACCATCGAAGAGTATGACCAGTGGGTCGAGATGACGCCAGAGGAGAACCGTGAGGAAACGACCGAGCCCGCCTCGGCCTTGACCGTAAACTTCGTGTCAGGTAACCTTGAGTTCTCCGCAGTCACCAACGTGACCGGCTTCTTCTCCGTTCGTGTTCCATCCGGCTTCACTTACCACATGACCACAGAGAGCGTGATCATCAACCGAGGACTGGGTCAACTGGTTTCGGTTGACACTGGCGATGATTTGGACCTCGGTTCACTCTACCTTGAGCCGACCACCACGGTGAACGGTGTTGTCTACCTCTACGATAACGGAAGTCGATGGGATGCTTCACTCCCAACCTGGGAAGCCCCTGAGATCGTGGCCACCAACGAAGACGGCCTCATGTGGCGAACCACCGCTACTGAACTCGGCGAATTCATTCTCGACTTGACGGACGGCACTTGGGACCTCACGGTGGACGATGAGCGCCTGAATGTCAGCGGTGCAGACGGTCTGCTTGTGAACCACTCAGATACCACGGCCCTCTCAACGATGGAACTCATCGCCAGCCCCGATGCCATTGATGTCACCATGCATGTTTACCTGAACTCTGCAGAGGATGGCACGTTTGAAAACGGCACGATGGCGACGCCGGCCTTCAGTTTGAAGCCGATCGATGAAAACCGAGAGAGCCTCTACTTCACCGCAGAAGATTACACTGAACCCGGTATCATCACCGTTGGCCTCACGCCCGGTGGCTATGACATCATGTTCAACCGAACTTCGGCAGATGATGAGAACGCCACGGATTTCGACCTTGTTGGCGAGCAGTTCTTTGACGCCATCCGAATCGGATTGGATTCGGTTGACGAGCCGGTAGAAGTACCTCTGAAGAACACTTACCTCGTCACTGGAACCTTGGTGAACACCACGGATGATGGCATCGCCAACGACTTCCTGCTCTACAACGAAGCAGACGATGTTTGGTTCAACATCGGCTCGGACGAAAATTGCTC
>CALGEM010000203.1 GCA_937881505.1 uncultured euryarchaeote | reverse complement strand
GTTCAGGTATTGTCGCTATGAAAGAACGACGAACGTTGATTATTGTACCTCGTGAAGCCCCGTATGCTACCGTACATCTCGAAAACATGGCCAAACTTTCCCAGTGGGGCACCATCGTCATCCCCGCTTCACCCGGGTTCTACAACCACCCGAAGAACATCGACGACATGGTGGACTTCATCATCGCACGAATCCTCGACCAACTCGGGTACGAGCACGACACCGGCCGCCGATGGACCGGCGATGAAGTCTGAAAAGACGCCGGACCGCCGACTTCTTGAACAAGGAAGCCAAGGATAGCATGGGTGAGCCCCATGGACCTTGATGGCAAGACCGTCGCCGACCTCAAAGAGATGCTGCGCGAACAGGACCTTCCTGTCAGTGGCACCAAAGCGCAACTCGTTGAGCGCCTCCAAGCGAACAGCGCCACCGACGCGGTGCTCAACATTGAGGATGAACCCAAAGAAAACGCCGGAGGTCTGACCGAAGAAAACGTGCCCTGGTGGCGAAGTACGGAAGTGCTTACTCCTCAAGCCTTGATGGCCATCGGCGTGGTGGTCTTGATGGTCACCGCCGTCTTTGTGTTCCGCCCCACCTGGCTTGGATTCTCACCCAGCTACGAATACGACCTCATCGATTACGATGCGGCCCAAACCCGAGCCTTTGCCGAAGACCTCGTGGCGCTTGGCCATCCCGAATGGGAAGGTCGAATGAGTGGCACCGTCGAGGAAGCCAACACCTCGGCCTACATCGCTGCCCAGTTCGAGGCGATGGGGATGACCGCCACCGAGCATTCCTATCAGGTTCCCATGCATCACGTCAATGCGGAGCCCAGCCTCAGAATCTGCATTCAAGGCCTCGCGGGCAACAGTCCTTGCGAAGGATTTGGTGCAATTGGAAGCCAAATTATCCAATTCCAGCATCGTGTTGACTATGTCATTCAGGGCTTCTCGGGCTTTTCAGAATACACCTTCGAAGATGATGTCCAAGTGACCGATGTAGGAAACGGAACCGACGACGCCTTGTGGGCCTCTGCAGCGGGCTCCATCGGCTATGTTCGGAGTGGTGCAGATGTTGGTGGCAACACCGGTATTTTCTCCAAAGCCGCTGAGAACAGCCTCGCAGGCCTCATTTTCGTCAACAAGCACGCTAACTGCGGCCAGATTGAGGCTAACGATTGTGTGCCCATCTTCAAGGGAAGTCGAATTGACGAAGTTTCAGCGGCCAACGGTGGCTCCATCCCGTCGGAATTGCCCTTTATCGCGATGTCAAGAGACGCCGGTGAAATCCTCGAACAGGCCATCTTCAACGCCACTGGACCGCCTGGTGTCATCGAGATGCTCATGGACGTGACCAACGACGAAGAGCGAACAATCTATGTCCCGTGCGGTGAAATCAGAGGGAAATCCTCCGAGGTGGTCATTGTTGGAGGGCACCACGACACCGTTTACCACGCAGAAGGTGCCGTCGACGATACATCTGGCACCGCCAGCGTGATGGAAATTGGACGACAGATCAGCAAGATTGTCAACGAAACCGGTACGCCAGAGCGAACATTGCGCTTTTGCACGTGGGGCGGCGAGGAAGAAGGGCTCTACGGTAGCCGAGCCTATGTCAGCGCCTTCCAGAACAGTTTGCAAGACAACCTCCGCCTCTACCTCAACCTCGACATGAACCATGTTGATGCCGATACGGCCAACCGCGGCAATTCGGTGACGTTGTTTGGCAACAATCAGGAGGACATGGACCACATTGAACGAATCACCGAGCTCTATCGGAAGGAACGTTCCGATGTCGCCGACCGCTACGACATCCAAGTCCGAACACTGACTGGCGACAGGGGTGAGCCTGACGGCATGCCCTACAATTCTGACCACGCCCCATTTGTCTACGACTTGGGTGACGGTGAGCGTGGACGTGCAGTCGTTTGTTATGGCAGTGGAAGTTGGGAATACCACACCTACGCCGACACCATGGAGCGCTTCAATGAGGAATCGCTGGACGTCTCGGTCACCATCTACGGCACCTACATGCGCTTCTTGGCCTACTCGGATTACTGAGCGTGGGGTTCAAAACACGACGGCGGGTGGGGAAATCATGGTCGCACCGAGCGCATGGGCCTCCCACATACTGGTCAATTCGAAAAGCGAAGCCATCCAGATCAAGGACAAGGTCGGGAAACTGAAGGATTTTCAGAAACTCGCTCGCAAAAAAAGCACCTGCCCGTCCAGCCAAAAAGGCGGTGACCTGGGTTGGTTTCGCAAGGGCCAGATGGTTGCAGCCTTCCAAGATGCGGTCTGGACCACGCCCCTCAACACCGTTTCACCGCCCGTGAAAACCCAATTTGGCTACCACCTGATTTGGGTCCATGAGCGCGACGAAGACCAGTGAGGTGGGACCGTGCAATGGCGTGTTGGTCTCGAAGCCTACGAAGTGAACGCCGTTCACGGCTACTATGACCGGGAGCATGAGGCTCCACAACCCTTCATTTTCACCGTCTGGGCCACCCTCGCTGGGAACGGTCGTATTGAAGCACTGGAAGAAACCCTCAACTACGCCGACATCCAAATCGCCATTGACGACGTGATGCACAACGCCCCCCAACCCATTCGGCTGATGGAGGAGATGGCCCAAGGCATCGTCGACCGATTGGCTGAATTCGCTGCCATCGCCAGCCTGAGCATTCGCATCGAAAAGCCAAACGCACCGCTTCCCCATCCTGGTGGTTTGCCAGCAATTGAGGTTCTTTGGCACCGAGACTGAGCGATGCTTAAACGCCAACTGCGTCAGCCAGTCACATGGTCATGACCGGCCGCGTCTATGTTCCAAGCGCCGTTGAGGAGGGCGGCGCCGTGGTCGCCATGGGCTGTTTTAGCAGCCAGGAGACGGCGCTCAACGTGCTGCGTTCCTTCCTCATGAAATCACATCAGGTCCCGCTTGAGCGTGCCATCGTCGCCGCATGGGAGGTGGATGTGGTGGGTGATGACGCCATGACCGTGCTCTCGGAATACGAATGCAGAACATGCCCTGTGTGCCATCGAACCACCTTCTGGATTGATATTGAGCGCTTCAAGGCCAAGTGCTACGGTTCGGCCTGTGGAGCTTGGATTGAGGAAAGCGCCGTTGAGGCAGATGTCATTGATTGCGGCTGGCCCCCAACCCGGTTTGCTGAGCAAGTGGAATCCATTGACGACGCCATGCGCTCGCTGCGACGTATTGCAGCCAAAGCAGAGTCGGCGGGACTCTCGGCCATTGATGAGCGATTTTCAATGGATGATGTTTGATTCTTTATATCCTCTCGACCCAATCTGTGGTCATGTCAACCGATTACATAACAGAACCCGGAACTGAACACAACCTGCGCCTCCACCGAGACGCCACGCCGTTTTCGCCGGGAGAACTCTCCGACCCTCATCCTGTCCTCGTGGACGGTATTCTGGGTCTGGCCTCCATCGGCAGCCACGGTGCCTACAGTGAGCGCATCTACGTCGCTCTGCAAGAGGAGCACCCCGAATTAGGCCGTGAATTTGGAACCAAGTACTTCCTCATCGACGAGCCAGGCGTGGTCAAGTGGGGCCACGAAGGAAAGTCGTTCACCATTGAGAAAATCATTGATAGCATCATTGATGACCACGAGTAATCAATTCACTGCTCCCTTTCTTTGATGGGTCAATGTTTAAACAGCAAGTTCCAGAATTTTGCTCATGGGTGCCTCTCCTCGCGTCGCAGAGATGGACGAGTTCGCGGACCTAGAGGCAGAACTCGCTAATGATAAGCATCAAGTGGACATGGAATTTGTCAAGTCCTTGGTGATGAGCGTCGAATACGAAGGTCTTGACCATGGTATGTTCATCACCGATTACAGAAAACTATGGACTCCGATTCACAAAATCAGTTTGGTCCTGTTTGGAATTCTTTTCATTCCTCTGTTTGGCCTGGGCGTGCTCATGATCATCGCAGGTACCAATAAAGGACCCATGATGAAGGATACAGAAATTATCGAAGCAAAAGTGTACCTCGGCGAGCAACACGCTATCATCTCGTACTCCATGTTCGACGAGGACATCGGCTCCCTTGCCTACCAACCGATTACCGAAGGAAGTTTCATCAAAACAACATACAGGAGCGTCAGTACCGATAACGGAACGACCCTACACGTGGACCATCTCTTGTGTTCGGGTCAGGAAGAAACCCACCTCATTGGAGGTCATCACGATAGCCATATCGAAGAAAACAAAATGCTCATTCGTCAATTATCTCAACTTGCCAACTTACCACTTCGGTGAAACTTGTGGGTTTTTGCGATAAGGTTTGGATGACCTTTTGAAAACACTTCTTCAAAACCGCTTCAGTTTTTCCAGTCGCATGCCAGAAGGCCCCGAGATCCGTCGTGCCGCCGACAAAATCGGAAAAGCGCTCGTGGGCAAGGTCATCGAAGACGGCGAGTGGCCCTTTCCCTCGCTCACACAGGCCCAGGACTTGATTCTCGGCCACGAAGTGTTGAGCGTCACAAGTCGGGCAAAAGCCATGCTCATCCGATTCAGCAGCGGCTACACCATGTACAGCCACAACCAGCTGTACGGACGTTGGACGGTTCACCTCAAGACAACGGACCCACGCTCACGCCGGAGCCTGCGTGCAGCCTTCATCACCGACAAACACGCCGTTCGGCTGTGGTCAGCCACCGATATCGTGCTCCTGCCCACGCCCGAAGAAAACGGCCATCCCTTTCTCGCTCGCCTCGGACCGGATGTCCTTGACGAATCCATCACGTCCGATGACTTGCTCACGCATCTGAAGTCCAAGAGCATCCACCGAAAGAAGGGTGCTACGCTCATGCTGGACCAGCGAAGTTTTGCTGGTTTGGGCAATTACCTCCGCTCGGAAATCCTCCATGCTGCGGGCGTCCATCCCGACGACCGGCCCTGCGACCTCGATGATGAAACACTTGAGCGGTGGGCAACCTGCATCAAGTCCGTCACCGTTCAAGCCTACGAACACAGTGGCGTCACCGTGGACTTGGATGTTGCCAAGGCCAGCAAAGAACGGGGTGAACCTCGCCGAATGTGGCGCCATGCTGTCTTTTGCAGAAACGACCGACCCTGCTTGACCTGTGGCGACCTTGTCCTTCGTTTGCGTTACGGGGGACGTCGTCTAGATTACTGCCCAACCTGCCAACCCGCTCGCCGAGGTTCATGACCAGGAACGAAGGTCGCCTTCAGAGGGTGGCCGAAACTCCTTGCCGGCCAGCAAGGTATCACGTACGTGCTCAAAGGTTTCAGCGTCTAACACTTTCTCTTCATCAGCCCGCCGTGCGACGTTTTTGAGCGCAATGGCCATGCGATGGTTTCCAGCAAAAGCCTCGCTGTGGCGATTGAGGTAGGCCCAATACAAACGAGTCATGGGGCAGGTTTTCTTGTGGTGGAATTGGCATGATTTGCAGTGGTCGCTCATGCGGTTGATGTAGGCTGAGCCGGCCACGTAGGGTTTGGTCATCATGGCCGTGCCCAGCGCAAAGGTGCCCATGCCGAGCACATTGGGCTCCACAACCCAATCGTACGCATCAATGAAAGCAGCATGGAACCAATCGGTTAACTCACGGGGGTTGACGTCGAGCAGGTTGGCGATGTTGCTCAGGACCATCAGTCGGGGAATGTGGTGGGTCCAGCCATCCTCCATAACGGACTCTACAGACGCATCAAGGCAGCGCAAGCCGCTGGTTCCGCCCCAGTAGGCCTGCGGCAGAGGATTGGACTGTGAGAGGTGATTGGCGTGGGTTTCTTCATCGTCCAGAGCAAAACCTTCCCAGCGTGCGCCACGGACACCGGTTGAACGGTTGACCGTAAGGGTACGGAAACCATCGGTGATTTCGTGAATGTGGTGCACGTATTCCCGCCAGATCATCTGCCTCACAAAGCCCTCCACGCTATTGATGGGCGCTTTGCTCGCCAACGCCGCCTCCACAAGACGACGTGGCATCAATCGATGCAGGTTCACTAAGGTCGCCAAACGGGAGTGGAAGAGCCCCCTGCTCTTTTCGGACATCGCGTCCTCGTAGGTACCAAAGTTGGGGAGGCAATCCAAAGCAAATTGCAGTGCTTTGTCAATTTGTTTTGCAGAAGTGGGTTGAGCAGAAAGGTCAACTGAGCCGGGATGTTCACCGTAGTGCGACTTTACCAAAGCCTCCACTTCTCGGTCAATATCGTCGGCCTCGTACACAGGAGCGACGGGGGCAGCGGGTTCACCCTTCCACGGAAAGCGGTTCTCTGCATCATAACTGTACTTCCCTCCCACGGGTTTTCCGTTCTCCATCATCCATCCGGTGTGCTGTCGAACTTTTCTATAGAACGCATCCATCCGAAACGGAGGCTGCGCTCCAACACTCTCAAGAAACCACGATTGCGGTGTCAACCATCCTGGGTGTTCGTGCTCCACCAATGCGCCCAACTGAAGATGCGTTTCTACTTCCTTGCGTAATTCCCGCTCAGCGTGGACAAAGCAGTGCACGGGGCCGCAAGCCTGCGACACCTCGGCCAAAACCGCACCGTAGTTTGAGGTGCTGAGCAAATACAACACGGGAATACCCTTCGATTGAAGCTCTAGCGCAAAATGACGCTGATTGGCCAAGAGCACGCCCAATTTCTGTTGATGGTAAGGTCGACGCTTGGCTTTGGAGGAGGACTCAATCAGAACCACGCCGATGTTGTTCAAGTCCAACGATTCGAGGAAGGCGATGTTGAGTTGGTCGTAAGCCAGCCAAACCCAGTCATCTGCATCGCCGGGGGTTACGAGGCGAAGCGACTGACCCAGTGCACCTTTGCGTCCCGCAACCTGAACGGTAGGAGGGGCAAATGAGAATCCAACCTCGCCCATGGCCAGAGATTGGCGTTGGTGGCATAAAGGGCTGCTTTTGGCCAACCTCAGTAGTGAACGGTCAGTTTGCGAGGCTCGAGGTCTTCCTCAATACTGGCCCGCATCGCTGCGACTTCCATGATGGCGCCCCGCATGGTGGTGACGAATGGAATGTTCAACTCCACCGCAAGCCTTCGCATCATGTTGCCATCACGCACGGCGCCACCCGAAACGGTGGGGACGTTGACGATGAAACTGACCTTGCCTTGCCGCATCAGGTCCAAAGCGTCGGGGTGCTTTCCTTCAGCAATCCTGTACACAGTGGTAACCGGCACATCGTGCCGTCGAAGGGCATCGGCGGTGCCGCCCGTGGCGTAAAGCGTGAAGCCGATGCTGACGAGTTCTCGAGCGACGGGAACGAGGTTCTCTTTGTCCTCATCACGAACCGTAAGGTAGGCACCGCCCTCGGTCGCAACCGGGACTTCGGTGGCCAACCGTGCCTTGAGGTAGGCCAAATCGGCGCGTTCATCCGAGCCGTAGACTTCGCCCGTGGACTTCATCTCTGGACCCGGTGCGGGGTCAAGACCTCGCAACTTGATGAACGGGAACACCGGAGCTTTCACGCACACCTGGCCGGAGGTTCGGCGAGGAATCTCTTGGGACTTCAAGGGCTGACCGATGGTGATTCTTGCGGCGATACGAGCGAGCGGAAGACCGGATGCCTTGGCGACAAAGGGCACCGTACGAGAGGACCGGGGGTTCACCTCAAGAACGTACAAATCATCGCCCTGAATGGCGAATTGAATGTTGAAGCAACCCCTGATCTTCAGGCCAATACCGATGGTCTTCGTTTGTTCGGCAATCCGCTCAAGCATGTCCTCTGCGATGTTTTGAGCGGGAATGAAACAGGTTGAATCGCCCGAGTGGATGCCGGCCTCTTCCAAGTGCTCCATGATGGCGCCAACGAGCACCTCCTCGCCGTCCGAGGCCGCATCGACGTCAATTTCCGTTGCGTGGCCAAGGTACTCGTCCACGAGCAGCGGCTTATCCGGAGCGAGGTAGGCCTCACGCAGGTAGCCATCGAGTTGCTGTTGATTGGACAGGATTTCCATGCCACGGCCACCCAAGACATAGGAGGGTCGCACAAGCACGGGGAAGCCGATTTCTTCCACCGCTGCACGCAAATCATCGGCGGAGGTGCCGGTAGCACCTCGTGGCATGCGCAGGCCGTGTCGGCTGGCAAAGGCTTCGAAGCGCTCACGGTCGCTGGCTTCGTCAATGGCGTCGCATGAGGTTCCCATGATAGCGAGGTCAAGACCGTTGGCTTCCAAATCGGGCAAGCGAGCCTCCAGAGGCAGGGCGAGATTGATGGCGGTTTGACCGCCAAACTGAAGCAGGATTCCGTGGGCCTGTTCCCTGAGTAAAATTTCACTTACATACTCCAAGGTCAAGGGGTCGAAGTACAAACGGTCGGACGTGTCGAAATCCGTTGAAACCGTCTCTGGGTTGTTGTTGATGAGAATAGCATCTTTTCCAGCCTCACGAATGGCCTTGACGGCGTGAACGCATCCGTAGTCAAACTCAATGCCTTGGCCGATGCGAATCGGTCCGCTACCGATAGCGACGAGGCGCTCCTTGGTCCGCTCCTCCATGTTGGGCAGCAGGTCAATGCCCGGATGGCCGTGAGGCTCGTAGGTGGAATAGTAATACGGCGTTTTGGCCGCAAATTCAGCCGCACACGAATCGACCATTCGGTAAACGGGATGGAGTTTCACCTGATGGCGGCGAAGCATAACGGCACGCTCGTCTTGGCCCGAGGCCAGGGATTTCAGACCCTCTGGCGGGAAACCCGCAAGCGCATCGGCGATGTGTGCATCGCTAAATCCATGACTCTTCCAGAGGCGAAGTTCTTCTTCGGTCAACTCCGCAGGAGAGACACCACGCTCAACGATGCTGCGCTCCATTTGCGCCAGGCGCTCAAAGCCGTAGAGGAACCAACGAGTAACACGCGTGATTTCGTGAACCTTCTCAACGGTCCAACCTCGTCGGAAGGCCTCGATAAGCGCCCCCATACGCCGGTCGGTCGCCACAGCCAACCATTCCACCAGCGTGTTGTCAGGTAGGGGCTCGTGTGCGCGCTGGGACATGCCTTCGCCCTCGGATTCGTCCGCTCGTGTCAACGGACGAGGGTGAGCGCACCCTTGCTCGAGCGAAGCCCATGCTTTGAGGAAGGCCTCCTCGAAATTACGGCCGATGGCCATCACTTCACCGGTGGATTTCATCGAGGTCCCCAAGGTTCGGTCCGCCGTTCGGAATTTGTCAAAGGGCCAGCGAGGGATTTTCACCACGCAATAATCCAAGGTGGGCTCGAAAGCAGCGGTTGTGCCCTCTCCAGTGATGGGGTTGGGAAGCTCGTCCAGCGTGTAGCCAACGGCGATTTTAGCAGCCATACGGGCGATGGGGTAGCCGGTCGCTTTGGAGGCGAGAGCTGAGGAACGTGAGACACGGGGGTTGACTTCGATGACGCGGATTTCACCGGTGAACTGGTTGAAGGCAAATTGAACGTTGCAGCCGCCCTTGATGTTCAAAGCGCGAATCAGTGCAAGAGCTTGGTTTCGAAGGCGCTGGTGGTCAGCGTCGCTGAAGGACTGAAGCGGTGCGACGACGGTGGATTCTCCCGTGTGAACGCCCATCGGGTCGATGTTTTCCATGGTACAGACGATGGTGGCGTTATCGGCTTCGTCCCGCATCACTTCGTATTCGAGTTCCTGCCAGCCCAAAATAGACTCTTCAATCAACACCTGTGAAATGCGGGAATTACGAAGACCGAGTTGGGAGATTTCAACGAGTTCGCCCATGTCCCGAGCCGTTCCACCGCCCAAACCACCCAGGGTAAAGGCTGGGCGAATCAAGATGGGCCAACTGCCGATGAGTTCGGCGGCTGCAATAACCTCGTCGATGGAATTGCACGCCACGGCTTGGCTGATGGGGAGGTTGATGGATTCGCAGACCTTGTTGAACAGTTCCCGGTCTTCTGCCTTGTCAATGGCGTCCAAATCCGAACCGATGAGTTCCACGCCAAGCCGCTCAAGCGTACCGTTGTGAGAAAGTTCGCTGGCGATGTTGAGCGCCGTCTGACCACCCATGCCCGCCAGCAGTGCACACGGGCGTTCCTTCTCGAGGATTTTGGCGATGGTATCGGGAAGCAATGGCTCGATGTAAACAACGTCCGCCATCTCCGGGTCGTTTTGGATCGTGGCGGGGTTGGAATTGACGAGAATGACCTTGTAGCCATCCTCACGAAGCGCACGAACGGCTTGAGAGCCAGAGAAGTCAAACTCAGCAGCCTGGCCGATTTTGATGGGGCCGCTGCCCAAG
>CALGEM010000202.1 GCA_937881505.1 uncultured euryarchaeote | reverse complement strand
CACCCCAAGGTGCGTTGGTCAAAGCCCTCCTTGTCCTCGGTGCGCAAGATATCGGGACGAGGGACATCCCCAACGACAACGAGGGATGGGGGCGAATCAACCTCAAAAACAGCCTTGCTCCTTCGGGAGGAAAGGGCATTTGGGTGGACGATCGCTCGGTCATGTCCGGCACAGGAAACAGCAAGTCTTACCCCTTCAACATCTCACAGGCCAACGGTCTTTTCAAAGTCGTTTTGACGTGGTCTGACGAGCGAGGTTCACGCTTTTCTTCCGCCCAATTGGTGAACGATTTGGATTTGGAGGTCACCGCCCCCGACGGGACGGTCTATCTCGGCAATGACTTTTCCAACGGACGGTCCGTCACTGGAGGCGCTCGGGACAGCGTGAACAACCTTGAGGTCGTCCTCATTGACATCGCCGCCACCGGAACCTGGACGGTCGAGGTCAAGGACGCTCAACACAGCGGCTCGCGAGCCCAACCATACGCTCTTGCAGTGGTGGGTTATGGTGTCAACGACTTGCGTCCTGACCCCATGGTTGTCCCTGAAGACTTCCAAATGGATGTTGCCATCCCTCAGGTTGATGACCCTGTGCAGCTCACCACCTCGTTCTTCAATTTCGGAAACGTGGAAGCCGAGTCCCTTCCAATTGCCTTTGAGGTCAACGGCGTTGAGCAAGCGAGGAACACCATCACGCTCGGGGCCGGTGCATCCAGGGTCGTCATGTGGCCGTGGACGCCAACAGCAGCGGGAGCGACCACGCTCTCGTTCATTGTTGACCCCGACGACTCGGTTGAAGAAATCCGAGAGGACAACAACCGGCACGATGTGCAGGTCAATGTCACAGCTCCTGGTGTTAAACTCGAAACGGTAGCACAGGTCATCACCCTTGATTCAAGTGAAACCACCGCCACATCGTGGAACATCTCGCTAACCAACACGGCGTTGATTCCGACCAACGCATCCATGCAAACCGGTGAGGTCGTTCACCTCGAGACTGGGCAGGCCATGCCTTGGTACATCGGCAGCACCGATTCAAATTTCACCATGGACGGCCAAGCCTCTGAATCCATCACCGTCACGTTGGTCCATCCGGCTCCTCCAGCACCGGGCACCTATCGCATTGACCTGTTGGCCTTGGACATTGACAACGGGGTTGATTATCCACTCAACATCGATTTGGTCGTTCCAGATTTGCCCGAGGCTGCTCTTGAATTTGATTATCAAGTGGTTCCGGTACACCCTGCCCAACCCACCAACATGACCGTGCGGTTCTACAATAACGGAAACGCGCCGATTGGCTACGACCTCTTTTTGGAAGCCCCTACGGGATGGCAAGCGGGTTTCACCAACCTCGGGAGCGAGGCGGGTGCATCCTCTGGGTCCACCGGCCTCATCAACAGCGAAGCCTACCGTGCGGTTGGTTTGGTCTTCACACCGCCCCTGATCATGACGGCTGCCGGTGCAGAACGCGTGGTCAAATTGACCGCCTACAGCCAGACTGAACAGCAAGAAATGACCGTTTTTGAGATTCCTATTCAGGTTATGACCGTTCGGGAACTTTTCATCGACCTTGAGTCATCCATTGGAACCTTGCGCCCCGATTCAAGCGTCAGCATGCGCTATTCGTTGGAACACAGAGGGAACGTTGACTTCAACCTCACGCCGTCGTTTGAACTCCCCATCGGCTGGAGCGTCTCCTCCGCCTTGGAGGTCATCGACATGCCGTGGGCGAGCAGCAAAAACTTGCTCTACACCCTTGAAGCGGGAAGCAACGCTCGTACGGGCACCATCAAATTCCACCTCGACGACGGCTCGGACCGCTTTACGTGGCAGAGCACGCTGACTGTGGAAATACCTCCTGAACCAACCTTGACCTTTGTTGGTCTTGAACTTCAAGATGGCACATCATACGGTACACCCCAAGGTGCCGGGTCCCATCCATCGGGGGAGTCGCTGAAATTCACCTGGCTGTTGGGTAACGATGCGGAGACGGTCTGGAGTCCAAGTGCCAGCCTTCAGTTGGACCCAGGTCTCTTTGGCGAGTGCAATCCGGTTGAACCTGTCGTCATGGGCGCGGTATCCCCCGTGGTCTGCAACCTGCTCATCGCCGCCAACATGGCGCCCATGAGCGAACCTTCGTTCACCTTGGTGCTCAACGATGCCGGGGTTGAGCGAACCACAACGGTCGGCCTCCTCGTTGCACCCAACGAACAGGTGTCGTGGGACATTGGTTCAGTTCCCCTGTTCACTACCGGCCAAGAACGGCAGGTCACGGTTGAAATCACCAACACTGGAAACACGGCTCTTCAGCGTCAGGTATTGGTTGAGGCGCCCTCAAAATGGGTCGCCTCCGTCGATGGAAACGATATTCTTGACCTTGAAGTTGGGCAGTCGGTCTTGATACGATTGAACATACGAGCCGATACGCCCGGTTCGGCCTCCATCGTCATGAACTTGGCGCAAAGCACCGCAAGCGAACCGAGTTACAGTTTCGTTGCAACCTCCTCGGGTGAACCCATCGGCACCTCGGGTGAGAGCGGTTTGGATTCAACCCTCGCCGTTGCCCTGCTCGTTGCTGTTTTGCTGGTCGCCTTTGCAGCCATTGGCTTCGGTGCACTACGTGGGCGTAGCGAGCCGAAGACGGGGCAAATGGTCGCACCGCTTCCCACGGTGATGCCCACTCAAGCACCCCCCGTACAGGTCACCCCAGCGCCGGTTGCGACCCCAACTCCGACCTCACCTGTTGCGTCCACTCCTCAGAACACATCTGCTGCTACCCCGGCGCCGATGTGCTGGACCTGTCGCCAACCGATCACCACGGCCATGTTGGGCTGCCCCGGTTGTGGAGCAAGGTACCACGCAGACGGTGTCGGCGGTTGTACGGCTTCCTCCATCGAGACATGCGTGAATTGTGGGGGGCCATCCAGTGCCTTTGTTCGGGCCTGACCATTGTGCTGTTTTGATGCACAAGAAGCATAGGGTTTTGATAGGAGAACGCCGAGGGCAGGCCATGATGCCTACGGCAAGCGAGTTGAACGCTTCCCGGCGCACGGCACTCTTTCTCGTCGTGGTCATGTGTACGGCCCTTCTTCCCTTGGTTGCACCAGCCGTGAGCGCCGACGGCGGTCGAGCGGCTTCCATTTCAGTGACAGGAATACCCGGCAGTCTCGAGGTCAACCCCGGTGAGGCTGGCGAATACACGGTCCGTGTTCGAAACACGGGTTCTGATCCTGTTACGGTTCAACTTTCTTCTTCGCAGGAAGCCACTGAAGACTGCAACGGTTTCTCTTCCTCCGTGACTCAAATTCCAGGCCAAATTGACGGTGGCAGTTATGAAGAGGCTGCGATGAACGTCAGCGTTGCTCAAACGGTGGAAGCAGACACGGCCTGCGACACCACCATCACCGCCACCATCACGGCTGTCATCGGTGCACCCGCAGCTGAAATTCCCGAACCCGAAACCGATGTCGTGACCAC
>CALGEM010000201.1 GCA_937881505.1 uncultured euryarchaeote | reverse complement strand
GATGCCGACGACCATGTCGCGCATCGGGATGCCGGCGTCGGCCAAAGCCACCGAAGCGGCCGTGATGCCCACACAGCGGGTGCCTGCTTCGGCCGCGAGGATTTCGATTTCGACGCGGATCTTCGAGCGCGGGTAGCGCTCGAGCAGCACCACGGATTCGAGGGCTTCGGCGGTGACCTTGGAGATCTCACGCGAGCGGCGGTTGAAGCCGGGGCGGATGCGGTCCGAGGTGGAGAAGGGGGCCATGTTGTAGCGCACGTCGAGCACAGCGCGGTCTTGGCGCTGGATCTTGCGGGGGTGGGCCTCCATGGGGCCGTACACCGCGACCACGGCCACGTTCAGGCCGTGCTTCACCCAGGCCGAGCCTTGGGCTGCGGGCAGGATGCCGGCCTTGATCTCGACCGGGCGCATCTCATCGACGGTGCGGCCATCAAGGCGCGTCCCGTCGTCGTTCAGGAGTTTGACATCACCGTATCCACCCATCATGCATCACCTTTTGTCTTGTTTTCCATTTCGTTAAGAATCGATTCAAATCCCTTGGAGTGTCCTTCTTGGACCAGTTGCTGGATCGCTTTGCGAGCCCATGCAATGCCTTCAGAGGAGCCTTCAATCCACGCACGGCCGTTTTCACCGATCATGATTCGACAATCACAAGCATCCCGCATTCGCTGAAGGATGGCGTTGTTCTCACCACGCACGCGGTCAATATGTTGAACCGGAATGGATTCAACTGCACCTTGGTTCAATCGGCGCAGACCGACGCCCTTCATGGTCAAGACCACGTTGTGGCATTCGTCCACTTCTTGAACACGTGCAAGAACAACATCGCCGACATCCATGTGTTGACGAGCAGCACCAAATTCAACCTTCCAAGGTGCCAACGACATCGGGAGCAAGCCTTGGAAGGAGCCGTTGATGTTCATGAACCAAAGGTTGTTTCGAACTTCAGCGACGATACCGACGACCAAATCACCAGAACGTGGCATGTAGGCTGCGTTGATCGGGTCAACGGAAACCGTGTTGTTGCGTTCACGCAACCATCCAAGTTGCGTGGCGATAAAGGATTCTTCAGCAACGATGATTCCGCTGCCTGCTCGCTTCCCGGTGGATGGCCCAACGGCCATTCCCGGGGTCACTAGGCGCTGCTCGGCGCCGGCTTGACCTTGGGACATTCTTTTCTCTCCGAATGCGGCCACTCGCCAACCCATGATAAAGGGCACCCTTTAGCCACGGCGTTCAAGAACCCAGTTCTTTGACTTCAGCATCTGAACTTCTACGCATGACTTGGCCGATGAGTTCACCTTTCATGCCAGCAGGACATTCAACGACGCAAGCCCAAGAACCGTCCTCAAGCCAACCTTCTTTTTGCTGGTAGGAACGAAGGAGTTGGGAAACAGAACCGTAGGCAGAGCCGGGTACTTTGAACGCCAACCTGACCGACTCAAAGGACAACGGTATCAGAGGCTTGAGTTTGGCGATGGCGTCTTTGACCTGCTCTTCAAGCCGCTTAAACGGGTCAACCGAATAACGAGATTCTTCAAGCGCCAATTCAATTCTGGTTTTTGGATGCGGAGATTTGGTTTTGGGGTCCACAGCTTGAGAGTGGATTTGATGGATGATTTGCTGGCGCATGTTTTCGACCATTTGCTTTCGCTGGGCTGTCGTTAGTTGAATGGAACCTCTTTCCAAAATCGTGGTCGTGATAACCACGATGTCCTGGGTGCCGAAGGTCTTCTCGATGGCCTCTTCAGTTGGACGTTCACCGCCGCGGGCGTCATGGAAGACTTCGTCCATCGCAAGAAAATCATTGATGTCAACGGCCTCTGGTGCTTCTTTGAACGCTTCAACCATGGAAGGGTCGACCAAAACTTCGTAGCGTTTACCGCCTTTTTCCATTCGGGCAAGAACGGCATCGTCAAGACTGACCATATCATCACTCACTTGCGCCATGGGGGAGGCGACGCTTCAACCTAACCCTCAATCATCAAGGGGCTTCAAGCGGTCAATTTGCTTGTTGACTTCCCCTCGGTCGAGGACTCGGTAGCCGTTGGAATCAACCACGGTGACCTCAACAGCCTCACGGTTCAACTCTGCGTCGTTGGCCGAACGAAGGGCCTCAAGTCCGAGTTTCATAGCGGCGTTCAGCGTCATGTTCTCTTTCCAGTTGTCTTCAAAGAACTCGATGACGGTGTTTCGCCCGCTACCGATGGCACCTGCATGATAGGATTGGTAGGCGCCTGACGGATCGGTCTCGTAGAGATGGATGCCGTTGTCATCAACGCCACCGATGAGCAAGGCCGTACCAAACGGACGGGAACCACCGTATTGGGTAAACGACTGCTTGAAATCACAGATTTTCTTCACCAGAACATCAACTGGGACCGTGGCACCGTAGGTGATGCGGTTGATTTGGGCTTCAACACGGGCGCGAGCGACAAGTTGGCGTGCATCAGCAACCAATCCAGAAGTCGCAATACCGACATGACCATCAATCTTGAACATCTTCTCAATGGATTCTGGAATGATGAGGCGGCTGATGATGCGCTTATCGCAGACGAGGACGACACCGTCCTTGAATTTGAGAGCGGCCGTTGTGGTGCCTCGCTTCACCGACTCGCGTGCGTATTCCACTTGGAACAGTCGTCCATCGGGGCTGAATGTTGTGATGCCGTGATCGTATCCTCTTCCACTTGGTTGCATGGTCTGACCTCGTTCTTATGGCTCGGTTGACACTTTATGAGGATGAGGGTCATCTTGGATGAGTGTCGCTCCGATTCTTTCCTACGTCTCGGCCGACCTGTATGAACCCTACGAGGCGAACAGGCTCATCAAGGTGGTGCGCTTCCCACGACCATGCGGGTCGCTGTCCTCTCATCGGGCGGAAAGGATTCTGCTGCCGCATGGTGGTGGGCTACCTGCAGAGGATGGGAGGTTGTGGGGTTGGTCACCGTTTCCATCACCGGAGAAGATTCACCCATGTTCCAAATTCCGAGCACCCACTTGGTTGAGCAACAAGCTGCACTCGCTGGCCTCCCGTGGGTGAACGTGATGACGAATGGTGAACCTCCGGAGGATATTGAGGCCCTCGAAAAAGCCCTTTCATCTCTTGACATTGATGGCTTTGTTTCCGGGGCACTTCGTTCAGACTACCAGAAATCACGTCTGGAACGCATGGCGGAACGTCTCGGAATCAAGAGTTGGACGCCGTTATGGCATCAGTCGGGCCACGACCATGTCAGGCACATGATCGAACACGGCTTTGAAATCATGATAACCGGTGTATCGGCTGAAGGCTTGGATGAAGAATGGCTCGGCCATGTCCTGACAACTTCCTCATTTGAGCGCCTTCGTGAACTGGCCAAACGCTATCGTTTCCACGTCGAGGGAGAAGGCGGTGAATACGAAACCCTCGTCGTGGCAGGACCCCACATGGAAGGCCGCCTAAGTGTGGAGGGTGAGGTCATTTGGGACGGCGTGCGTGGCCATGTTTCGTTTCATTGAATCGCTTCACGGGCAAGAGCGACACATTCGTCAACGATCTCACCGGCCACACCAACGTGATTCAACGGGTTGAACATCGCTTCCAGTTCCTCGGCTGAAAACGCGGCTGCAATAGCAGGTGTTCGGCTGCAGACATCGATGAGTTCTTCCCCGTTGGCGACGGCCTCAAATGAAGCTTCTCGCATGACTTCGTGGGCTTCATCACGAGCAACACCGTGGTCAACCAATTCGATCATAACCTTCTCGGCCATGACCAAGCCCTTTTGCGCATGGATGTTTGCCAGGCAGCGATCACGATCCACCCACATGTTGGTGAGGACATCAGCCGTTTTCGCCATCACGTCCTCAAGAAGTGCAGAAGCATGGGAAAGCGTGAATCGCTCGCTGCTGGAATTGGCCAAATCTCGCTCATGCCACAGGAGGGCGTTTTCGTAGGTTGGGATGATGAACGAACGGACAATGCGAGCGAGGCCCGATGCATTTTCCGACTTGATGGGGTTCTTCTTGTGCGCCATGGTGGATGAACCAACCTGCTTCTTGACATCAAAGCCTTCGCCAGCTTCAGCCAATTCTGAACGTTGCAGGTTGCGAATTTCCTGAAGGACTTTTTCGCAGGTCGTAGCGACGTTAGCCAACCACGAGATGTACTCAACATACCTGTCTCGGCCGACAACCTGCGTCGTGGCCAAGGGGACCCCCAAGCCAAGATGTGTCAAGATGAGGCGTTGGAGTTCTCGTGCATGTTCGCCTTGAGCAGCACCGGTTCCAACTGCACCGAGGAATTTTCCGACGGCGATTCGCGGGGAGGCCTCGTCCAAACGAATCAATTGTCGGCGGAGTTCATCCAACCACACGGCTGCTTTCAAACCGAAGGTGATGGGGACGGCTGCTTGACCGTGTGTTCGCCCGAGCATGACGGTGTCACGCTCCCGTTCTGCTACATCTGCGCGCACTGCAATGAGGTGGCAGAGTTTTTCTCGCAACAACACGATACTGTCTCTCAACTGCAAACCGACCGCCGTGTCGACAATGTCGTTGGAGGTCGCACCGAGG
>CALGEM010000200.1 GCA_937881505.1 uncultured euryarchaeote | reverse complement strand
GACCATGATGTCGACTTATGCGGCAGTGAAATTGTTGGATTGGTGCCGTTATCTGCCATGCTTGAGGCCGGTCGATTTTTCAATCCAGAAGCTGATACTGATGAGGAATTAGTGAAAAGCGCGGTGGAATGTTTGGGACTAAATGTGCATCACGAGTTCAATCCACGCGAGCACATCATTGAATGGGCCTTGAACAAGGGGGTGGACGATTGAATTGGATGGACATGAGCGTACGTGAATTTCAAGCCGCTCTTGCGTCTTCGTCTCCAACGCCCGGCGGTGGCACGGCTGCGGCAGTTTCCTTGGGCCAAGCCGCCTCCCTCGCCGTCATGGTATGTGACCTCACCATCGGAAAAGAAAAATGGCAAGCAGGCTGGAATATCGCCGAATCAACTCAGGAGTTGGCCATCCCTATGATCAATCGGGCGGGCGACCTCGCCACGGAAGATAGCGATGCATTTGATGAAGTGATGGCAAGTTTTGGACTGCCCAAGTCATCAGAAGAAGAAAAGGAAGAACGCCGACTTGCTATACGAGCAGCAACCTTGCGAGCAGCAGAAGTACCGTATGAGACGGCACGATTGGCGCTGAATTTGCTAAACAACCTCCCTGAACTAGCACGCCATGGCAATGGCAATGCCGTGACCGATGTCGGAGTTGCAGGCTTACTTGCGAGTGCTGCGGCGAAGGGTGCTGTCTTCAACGTTGAAATCAATTTGAGTGGACTTCCCGAAGATTACGGTCTTGAAATGAGGAACGGAATGGACGAACTCAAGGAAGAAATCCGTATGAAGTCTCGAGAAGTGATGGACGCTGTGAGAGAACGCATGTCTGAATGATCAGCGTACTTGGCTGCCTGGTTCAATGGACCCGTCAATCGTCACCAAACGAACCGTACCGTCACCGTTGTCCGCGGCCAACATCATGCCCTCGGAAATTACACCCCTCAAAGGCCGAGGTTTGAGGTTTTCAACGAAGACCACCAGTTTTCCTTCCATCTCTTCAGGTTTGTAAAATTCTTTTAGGCCAGCACAGATGGTGCGATCGGTTTCTGTACCATCATCCAATTTGACGACGTACAATTTATCGGCGTCTGGATGGTCTTCAACTGTTTTGATTTTGCCGACCCGTAGATTGACTTTGAGGAATGTATCAAAATCAAGATACGTAATTCCTTCTGGTTCAGTTTTCATGTTTTTTCCTCCTTTCTTCTTTTTTCCGCCTTTGACGCCATGCACAGCGTTATCATCGGGTGACTCTTCAACAAGCTCTTGTTCAACGGCCAAGATTTCTTCAAGGTCGAGTCGTTCAAACAATGGCTTTGGTGTTTCATCCCGCCAAGCTAGCGGTGAAGCCCAATCAACTGCGTCGTCCCATATCATGTCCTCAACCGCACCGTTGAGGCCAAGGCCCTCCCAGAGGCGTTGTGCGCTGTGTGGGAGGAAGGGTTGCGTTGTAATGGACAAGAATCGGGCAATACGCCAGCAAAAAGCAAGGGTGGCAAGACTTTCTTCATGACCATCTTGGGGCTCTTTGAGATGCTTCCATGGGGCGGCTGCTTGGAGGATTTGATTGCCGTACTGCGCCACGTTCATGACGCCGCGGAGCGCCTCTTTGTACCGGTGGCGTTGGAGCGAGGTTGTAATTTCAGTCAAAGCCTCTTGGAGATGGGTTTGATGTTGTTCAACGACAGCATGGCCATCGTGTTTGGAAAATGGCGTCATGCCCGCATCACAGGGAAGACGCGCACCCAATGTCAGCACGCGATGAACGAAATTGCCGTAAGCGGCGATTAATTCACTGTTGACCTTCTCCACGAAATCTGGCCAATTAAAGTCCGTATCATGGTTTTCAGGCATGTTGATACTGAGATAATACCGCAGCGTATCTGGGTCGTAACGTTCCAAGAACGAAGGTAGCCAAACAGCGTGTTTTCTTGACTTGGAAAATTGGCCACCCGCTAGCATGAGGTACTCCATAGCAGGAACATTGGATTCCAAAGCGAAATCGCCTGGTTCGGGCAAAGAAACAGGATCGTCAGCCGAGAGTCCCTTGTGGACGTGATTTAATCCGAGGATCAGCGCTGGCCAAATGACCGTGTGGAACGGAATGTTATCTTTCCCCAAGAAGTAAAGGTGTCGAGGAACAGACCCGTCGTCATCAACGGACCACCAACGTTTCCAGGTCTCAGCGCCGTCCGGGAGTGTTTCAGCATTTCTTTGCGCCCAAATACGAGCACAGGTCGAATAACCTTGAACAGCTTCAAACCATACATAAACACACTTTCCACTCCATTCATCACCATCGAGCGGGACGGGAATGCCCCATTCTAAATCGCGGGTTACTGCTCGAGGGCGTAGTCCCATGTCCAGCCATTGCTTCGTCATGGCACGAACATTAGATTTCCAGGTTTTTTGTTGCGATGCAGCATGTTGCTCAAGTGCATTTTGGAAGAGGTCAAGTCGGTAGAATAAGTGGTCTGTTTCCCTGATTTCCACCTTCGCTTTTGGATTCATTTTCGAAACGGGATTCTTCAATTCAACTGCTTCGTAGGTAGCTCCGCAAGCATCGCATTGGTCACCACGGGCACCATCCTCTCCACATGCAGGGCAGGTGCCTTCTACGTAGCGATCAGGGAGGAAGCGACCCGAACCATCTTCGTTTGTTTCATAGTACTGTTCCATGGTCTTGCGTTCAAAAAAACCGCCTTGGTCAAGGGCCTTGAAATTCTCTTGAACCATGCGCTTATGTTCTGAATCGCTGGTTCGGTTGAACAATGCCCCACCAAAGGAAGGCCCCCTCGGGTCGATATTCTTCGACCAACTGCAACCAAGGTCGAGCAAAGCTTGCAAATTGATACTGTGGTATTCATCAACGACCTGTTGAGGTGAAATGCCCTGGGTTTCGGCAGTGACGGTGATGGGCGTGCCGTGTTCATCCGAACCCGAGACCATCAAGACCTTGTTGCCCATAGCTCGTTCGAACCGATATTGGATGTCGGGTGGAAGATAACATCCTGCGACATGTCCGAGGTGCAGTGGGCCGTTGGCATATGGCCAAGCGACACAAATGAGGACATGTTCTTCCGTCATGTGAACCCACTACAACCACGCTAACAGCCGATGCTTCTTGAGGTTCACCCAAGCCAAAGCCTTCCACATTGTATCTCTCAACATGGAGCGTCATTTTCAAGAACCCTCCGCTCGTCGGATAGAATACGCCCGAAAGGGTAGGGGTCTGCGAGACAACATGCCCAGTGACCTAATTGCTACAGCAAGCGTTGCTGTAAACGCCACCGGCGAAGGAGATATGACGCTCCTGATTTTCTACATCACGTTGGCACTCGGCGTGTCCTTTTTGTGTTCAATTTTGGAGGCCGTCGTCCTCTCAACGCCTCAAACCTATGTCAATATCCTCCAAAACGAAGGAAAGAGGACGGCTGATATGTGGGCCCACCTCAAAGACGACGATTCAGTTAGGCCACTAACAGCAATTCTGACGCTCAACACCATTGCTCACACCATGGGTGCAGCCGGTGTAGGCTCACAGGTCCAGCAAATTTGGGGAGTGGAGGTCTTGACGGCAGCATCGGCGATATTGACGTTGGCCGTGCTCTTCCTTTCAGAGATCATACCCAAAACATTGGGCGCCGCCTACTGGAAGCGATTATCAACGCCGTCGGCATATCTTCTCACGTGGTTCACCAAAGCGCTCTTTTTCTTGATTGGTCCGATCCAGTTCATCAAATCGGTTTTACCCAAATCAAAGAACGCCATGGTCACCAGAGACGATGTCGCAGCCATGGCCGACCTGGGAGAAACGGAGGGTGCGCTTGAAGAAGCCGAGGAAACAATCATCCACAATCTCTTGGAACTCCGTGATGTCATCATCGATGATGAAATGACACCACGCACTGTCGTATCAGCGTTTGAAATGAACCAAACCATTGCTGAAGTCTTGAAAGAAAACACCATTCTGAGGTTTTCTCGAATTCCGGTCTATGAAGAAAACATTGACAAAATCCGCGGTTTGGTCATTCGTTCCGAAATACTCATGGCTGCCAGCAGGGATGAATGGGAGGTTCAACTCAAGGACATTATGAAGCCCATTCTA
Organism: uncultured euryarchaeote; assembly: GCA_937881505.1. Lineage (GTDB taxonomy): Archaea > Thermoplasmatota > Poseidoniia > Poseidoniales > Poseidoniaceae > Poseidonia. The sequence continues at coordinate 671 of CALGEM010000200.1, read as the reverse complement.
AAACTGGACAAAGGATCCACGGTTGACCAAGCACTCGACGTTTTCTTGAGTAACCGACAACAATTTGCGGTCGTCCGCGATGAGTTCGGCGGTACATCCGGTATCCTCACCATGGAAGATGTGATGGAGAAACTCCTTGGAAAACAAATCGTTGACGAATTGGACCCGGTCGAGGACATGCGTGAACTCGCTCGCGAACAAGCGGCTCAAGCAGAGGAATGAAACTGAAAGTGTTCGTTCAGCCACGCATCAACGGCCGCTTTCCTTGAAGGAGATTCATGAGAGCCTGAATGCCTTAGGTCCTCAAGAAGCGTAGTGGTGAGGAGCGTAGGGCTCTGTCCGCCTTCCATGAGCCGAATCAAACGTTCATGATGAATTGAGCCCAAGCGCTCATCTGGGATTGCCTGAACCAACAATGCCCGCTCTTGTGGCATTCCCCATGCGGGGACATCGGCTTCATCAAGCCGATTGAAGTGCGCTACACCTTCGTTTCGTGCATTGAAATGACGGAGCGTCTTTCGGAGAACAATTGGACGGATTGGGTGTGGGATTCGAAGAATATTGCATGTCTCGTCAAAAATTTCCGTGTATCCTGTCATTGGCGACTCGAATACCCACCCCTGGATGTTCATGCCCTCATTCAATTCACTTCTTCGCTTACTGATTCGTAA
>CALGEM010000199.1 GCA_937881505.1 uncultured euryarchaeote | reverse complement strand
AATCATTGATAATTGAAAAAAATTTTGAACCTGAAAATCCAAAACAGTTAGAAGAACTTGACGAAAAGACCCACCCTCTACTTGACGGGCAGCCTCGGCATTGGTGCGATCGTTCGGACATGGCGTACGCCATCGTTGAGCTGCTGAAAAGTCAGCCAGAGGAACGTTCGTTCAATTTGGCCGGACGACGGCAATGGTCGCTTGAAGAAACCTGGAGAGAATTCAGTGAACTTGCGCATCGAACGAAAGCCGGACGGACAGGCCAGTTCAACATCACCCATCTTGAAGCAAAAGGTGTGCCAGCCATCAAAGCCGTGAGCGTTGAAGCAAGCTCTCCACAGCACAACCGGCCATCGCTGGGCGCCATTCACCGGTTTTTGGAACAACACGACGGTGAAGGATGGCGGCCGAAAACGCCGCTTCGCCAAAGCCTGATGTTTGTCATCGCCATGCTTGAGGAGCCTCAAGACTCGTGAGGCTCGCTGAAGAGGTCGGCTCCCAAGAGAGGAAGCAGCAAACTTGCATCGCCCTCCACGCACACGTGGGGTGCTTCGGGGCGCATCTTGCCCCACGAGATTGCCTCACGAAGTCGAGCCCCCGAAAGGCTTCCATCGTGCTCGGGTGCCGTCGTGATGTAGACCGCGCTGTCAAGTCCCCCTCGGTATTGATTCCACCAAATCACGTGATGCTTGGAAATACCGCCGCCGACCATGAGCGCGTTGGACGTTTCAACATCCCAGGTCAAATCGCTCATGATTTGCTCATCAGCCAGGGTGTCAAGGTGAAAATCACGGTGTTTTTGCCGGAACATGAAGAGTTGAGCGCCAATGGACCCATCGGTAATTCCCGGGATACAAACGGGGATTCGATGTTTTGCAGCCCAATAAATCAGCGTGTCCGGCGTGCCAATTCGCTCACCGAGTTCCCAAACGAGATGAATTGAGCCAAACCCAATCCAAGCATCTGCGCCCGTTTTTTCAGTTTGTGCGAGGCGGTCGTTGTAGATGTCTTCGAGCACGGGAAGAACCACGGCTTCAATGATTTCTCCATAGGAGGCATTGGGGACAATCACGTTGCCCAGACGCATCAATTCATGCTCGCCCAATTCTACATCATCGAGCTCAAATGAACCGTGGTAGTAGTGTTTGTAGGCACGAGCGATGTCGTGGTCAAGGGTGCCGCAGGTGGTGGAAACGACGTTGAACATCTTTCGCTTCAAGGCCTCCACAAAGAAACCACGGGTGCCGGTTGCACACAGGCAGGCAGGGAAGGAAAGCCAGTTGGTCACCTTGGAAGGATCAGCCCCCACAGCGTCAACCTCGCCCTTCATGTCCGAAAGGATGGTTCGTGCCTCAGCGAATTTGGTGGCGGTGAAGCCACCGGCTTGGGCCATTTGTTCAATCAATGCCCGAGGCGTGGTGGCCTTGGAGAAATCATAGTCCACGACGGGTACGTCAAAGGCATCGGGGTCAACGGCCATGGCTCAACCTCGCGGCTTTGCTTCATGAAGGTGGCCCTCGGAGCCCTTGGGTTAATCGTTCCAGCGTTCCAATTCATGAAGTCGGTCTCGCAAGCGTGCGGCCTCCTCGAAATCGAGCTCTTTGGCCGCCTCGTTCATCGCTTGGCGCAATTCTTCCATCAGAGCAGCACGTTCATCTGGCGAAAGGTTGGCCACAAGGTCGTCGGATTCATCATATGTCAATTGGGAATTTGAATTTTCAATTGAAATTTCTTGTTTCTCTGTTGAGCCCCACGAACCCGCGCCGAGGCGCAAGCGCTGCGCCCAGTCGCCGTCCTTGCGTCCACCTTTTTTCGCGATGAGGCGACGCTTTCCATCCGTGGAGGTGGTGGTCCCCGTGATGGTGGCGTCTTCGGTTTGGCCCATCACGGGCAAGGCCTTGACGATGGTTTTGGGCGTGATGCCCAAGGCCTCGTTGTTGGCTTGTTGCCGTTGTCGGCGCTCCAGCGTCTGCCGAATGGCCGCCTCCATGGCAGGCGAAAACCCGTCAGCATAGAGCAGCACCTTGCCGTTCTGATTTCGTGCTGCACGGCCAATGGTTTGCAAGAGACTGCGTTCGTTTCGGAGGAATCCCTGGCGGTCAGCATCAAAGATAGCCACGAGGCTGACTTCTGGTATGTCCAAGCCTTCTCGGAGCAGGTTGATGCCGACGATGACATCGATGTGCCCGTGACGCAGGGCGTTGATGATCTCGGTTCGCTCAATGGTGTCAATTTCCGAATGCAAGTGATGAGCTTTGACTCCCATTCGATTGAGGTAGGCTGCAACCTCTTCTGCGAACTTGATGGTCATGACCGTAACCAAGCAACGCTCCTTCCTTTCAATGCGTGCGTTGATTTCAGTCAGAAGATCGTTCACCTGACCTGCGGTGGGGCGCACTTCAATCTCAGGGTCGAGCAGCCCAGTAGGGCGCAGTTCCATCTTTGCGATGCCCTGGATGCTTTGGACCATATCGTACATGGATTCAGCCTCGGGGTGCTTCTTCGCCAAATCCGGCTCACCGGCCCCACCACCCGATGGCGAGTGAAGTAAGCCGTTGGGAACCGTCTGGCCCGTAATTTCGCAGAGGTGGCGCAATTCACGCTCACCCGGCGTCGCTGAAACATAGACCATTTGTGGCACCAGGCTTTGGAATTCAGGAAGTTTGAGCGGCCGGTTGTCGGCTGCAGTGGGGAGGCGGAATCCGTGCGTGATGAGGCTCTCTTTCCTCGAGCGGTCCCCGTGGTACATACCACCAACCTGTGGAAGGCTGACGTGAGATTCATCCATGATGACGAGGTATTTCTTTGGGTCACCATGGAATTGATTCGCACACGCCGCGAAGAAATCCAGCAGACAATACGGACGCTGTCCGGGTTCTCGTCCATCGAAGTGGAGAGAATAATTCTCCACCGATTGACAGTGCCCAATCTCTCGGAGCATTTCCAAATCATACTCGGTCTTTTGCTCAAGTCGATACCGTTCCAATTCCTTGCCCTGCTTTGCAAACCACTTGCTTCGCTCGTTGAGTTCTTGCTCAATGGATTCCAAAGCAGCTTCAAAGCGTTCAGGACTGGTCATGAAGAACTCCTTTGGGTGAATCCACGCTTCCTCGAGGGTATCCAGCGCATCCCAACTGACCGGGTCACAAATCTGGATGCTCTTGATGCCGTCAAAGTCGAAAACGATGCGCAGAGGGTCATCACGACTGGGCATCCAAATGTCCACAACTTCACCACGGACCCTGCATTCGCCTCGCTTGAGGTCGGTCGTGGTTCGACGGTACTGAAGTTCGATAAGCTCGCGCAAAAGGTCACGTGTTTCAATCGCCTGACCAACATGACAGCGCAGATGGTACTCGAGGAACGTTTCCGGCGGGTTGAGACCGTAGATGCAAGAGACCGACGAGACGACGACACAATCAGGACGCGAGACCAGTGATGCGACCGCTGCAAAGCGTTCTTGCTCAATGCGTTCGTTGATGCTGAGCTCTTTGTCGATGTACAAGTCCCGCTTGGCGAGGTAGGCCTCGGGCTGGTAGTAATCATAGTGGGACACGAAATATTCCACGGCATTATCGGGGAAGTAGCCCACCATTTCCTGATGTAACTGGCGAGCAAGCGTCTTGTTGTGACTCATGATGAGGGTCGGGATGTTGAGTTTCTCAATGATGTGCGCCATCGCAAACGTCTTCCCGCTCCCGGTCACACCGAGTAAAACGCACCGTTCTTGCCCATTTTCCAATTGAGAAATCAATTCTTCAATTGCTTTTGGCTGGTCACCGGCCGGGTTGAACTCCGCATGAAGATGGAATCGCTTCACCTCCGGGTTGAGCGCTTCAAGGGCGGCCCCCTCAAGGGCTTTGGAGAGGTCAAAGGGGTTGCGCTGAGTCAGGTCGACGTCCTGCAAAGGCTGGTTCGCCAGCGCCTCAAAGGAACCGTCGTCATCCCAATCGTTCACCATGGACTCACCCGTGCACATACCCGCATCAGGGGAGATAAAGTCCCCCGTTCACATGGAGGATGGCTCCGGTGATGTAGGCTGAATCCGGGCCCACGAGGAAGGACACCGTCGCCGCCATATCTTCGGGCGAACCGACGCGTTGGAGTGGGACTTCTTGTTCTCGTTGTTGACGCTTCTCTGGGCTGTCGCCTGCCAAGATGTCGGTGTCAACATAACCCGGAGCGAGAATGTTGACGCGCTTGCCTTCAGGGCCCACGGACTGAGCCAGAGACCGCGCCCAAGTGGAAAGGGCGGCCTTTGAGGCTGCGTAATCAGCACCGTGCGGTGAGCCTCGAGTCCCAAGTTGAGAGCCCACCACAACCATGCGTGCGTGCGCCGTCAAGTGAGGTTGAACCGCTTTCCAAACGGCCACAGCGCCCTCGAAATTGGTCTTCATGGTCGCTGTCAAATCCTCCAGCGTCATGGCGTGTCCTTGAACACGCTTGTACACGCCGTGATTGAGCACGAGCACATCGATGCCTCGCTCCATCCACGGGTGCTGACCGAGCAAGCCCACCTCGCCACCGTCGGCGCAGTCGACCTTTACGGCGAGCGCATCATCGCCTCGGTCACGAATGGCGTCCACGATCATCTCAGCGGGCTTGGAAGATTGGTTGTATGTCAAGAGGACGTCGTAACCATCAGCGGCCAAGCGGTCGGAAATAGCGGCACCAATGCCTCGGCCACCGCCGGTCACAAGGGCTACGGGACGGCTCATGGGAAGGGCTGGTCTTCATTGTTCATGAAACCATGTGAACGGGTTTACGACCCGTCGGGAAGGAATTGTGCAAGTTGGGGTGGTTGCCAGCCTTCGGGCTTGAGCACCTTGCCGTCCTCTCGGCGAATGACCTTGCCGTCCACCAACTTGGCCATGTTTGACCGATGGACTTCGTTGAATGCGTCGTCGTAAATATCCTGCATACCGTGGTTGATGATGGTTCCAGCGAGAATGTAGCCGATATCGGCCAGTGCGTCCAAGACTTCCACCAAATCACCAGCGCGGGCGGCCTCGGCGTACTCCTGCACTTCCTCGGTCAGCAGTTTAATTCGCAGCTCAATGAGTTCGTCCGGTCCGAGTCCTGGCGCATCGAGTTTGGGAATCTCAAAGGCCTGATTGAATTCAAGCAAGGAAGCAACGATGGGGTTCATAGCCCATGTTTCTCAAGTCGGCTCAAGAACCTTCACCAACCTCCAGATGAGGTGTCAAAACATGTTCCTCTCGCCGTTGCCAGCAAAGGACACGCTCTAAGCCACCTTACTGAATCTTATGTTCGGAAGAATGACTGGCACAACTCCACAAACGGGGACGGCATTGGAATGAGTTCACATGTATCGGGGATTTCTGTAAGATAGCCAATCAGAAGCGCCCCAAAGAGAGCCCAGCCAGTCAGCATGGACACCCGGAACAGAACCGTTTGGAAGTCAGCAAAGTTGTCCATTCGTAGCACCACGTAAATGTTGGCCAGCGCCATACCCGCCGCGGCTGCAAGGAACCAAATGCCGTCCATAGGATCCGAGATCGCAAAGCATGCGAACCAGAGCAGCGAAAGTTGCACCGTCGTGCGTGTTGTTGCCTTGTCCCCAAATTTCGACGGGAAGGAATGGATGCCCTGCTCCTGGTCGCTCTCCACGTCCATGCGGGCGTAATTGATGTCGAACGCCGCAATCCACAATGCAACACCAATGGAGATGGGCAGGATGGTCGGCGCCCACAGGAATTCGGTACCGCCCGGCAACATGCCCGTGATGGCCGCCCAACCGTGAATGTCAGCAGCGATGGCGACCCAGGCACCGGCAGGAGCGAGCCCCAAACAAAGCCCCAACCAGAAGTGGCAACCCCACGTGAAGCGCTTCATGTACGGATAGATGACGAAGGTGAGCACGGGCAGCCAGGCCATCATCAAGGCAACCCTGTTGAGCAAACCGGCACTCACCAAGAGCATGATGAGGAACACAGCCGCAAGCGTCCACGCCGTTCTCATGCTCATGCTGCCAGAGGCAAGATGGCGCCCTTGCGTGCGAGGGTTTGCAGCGTCGATGTCGCGGTCGATGATTCGGTTGAGCGCCATGGCCAACCCTCGGGCCCCGACAGCGGCAAACAAAATCCAAACAAGGTCCATTCCAGGCTCGATGTTGAACTGGCGAAGAGCGATCATGTAGCCCATCAAAACGAACGGGAGGGAGAACAAGGTGTGCTCGATTTTGATGAAGGACAAGACTTGCTTGACATCCATCACTCGGGGCCCCCAAAGGAAAGGTGGGGTGGCCATTCGTATTTACTGAGTTCGGGATGTGAGGCGACCTTCGCCAGCGTTTCCTCGTCGTGAAGGGTAATCGCGGGCCAGCGGCGCACGCCGTGTTCCTCGGAGGGAATCGGCGTAGTGGCGTCCCAGCAAAGTCGGGATTTATCATCATCAAAGGTTAATCCACGGCCCACGTCAAAGCGAGAGGTCAACTGCCAAAGCAGGCGACGGCGGGCTTTCGTGTGCGTCATGTCCAAGTCGTCATTTGTGATGAATAACCAGCGCAGATTCTTTTCAGAATCCAATTGCCAAATTGAATTTCTCAATTGAAGAATTTGCTCAATTCGCTTTCCTTCTTGTTCGTCGTTCCCTTCGTGCTCGCCCGTACGAGGCCTGGGTGTGCCTTCGATGGATGTCGAGACCACCAGCATGTTGTCTCGAAGCATCCGTGCTTGACGTACACCGGGGAGGGAAGTCACTGCCTCAAGGCCGGTGAAGGGCTCGGAGGGTTTGGAGCCTTGGCGCCATGCAGGTGTAGGTTGATTGTAGGAGCCCTCAAGTGGCTCGTCAGAAGAGCGGGGGTCTGTAGAGACCAACGTGGTGGCATCGATGAGAAGTTTATCGTGGACATTCTCAAAGGGCGAGGCTGCTTCAAGGGCGTCAGCCACCATGCCTGGTAGAACGACCACGTCCTCGCTGATCTCAACTTTGTTATTCAACGCATCCAAGAAGGCTTCGAGGTCCTTGGGGTTCTGGTCGGGGTCAATGGCCACGATGACCTTGAGGAACATCATTTGACCGGCGCCGAGCAAGCCGAGGGCAGTCTTCCGACCTTGGCGAGGATAGCGTTGTTTGGAGGCGACGATGGCCAGGTTGTGGAAGCCTGTTTCCAGAGGAAGGTGTACGCTTCTGACGTCACGATGCTGGAACTGCAGGACGGGCGAGAACTGACGGCCAATGGCTTCACCTAAGAAGCCGTCCTCCATGGGCGGAAGACCGACAATGGTGGCGGGAAGAATGGCGTCCTTTCGGCAGGTGATGGCCGTTACATGGAGGACGGGGTACTGGCCCGTCAGGGAATAGAAGCCGTAGTGGTCGCCAAACGGCCCTTCCAGTTTGGTTTCCGTAGGGTCGCAATAACCCTCGATGATAATGTCTGCCTCTGCAGGGACCCAGAGGTCTTGCGTGAGGGCTTTGGTGATGGGAAGGGATTTCTGGCCAAGAATGCCTGCGAATTGGTATTCCGATAGATTGTCAGGGAGAGGTGAAATCGCTGAGAAAATGAGTTCAGGTGGCCCACCAATGCAAACGGCCACCGGCATCCGCTCACCTTTGGCGGCGTGTTCTGCACCGTGCTTGTGTATCTGCCAATGCAAACCGAGTTCAGTTTCGTTGTGAACTTGGGCACGGTACATGCCGAGGTTATGCTCACCGCTCGAGTCCTTTGTGACCACGAGCGGCAGGGTGACGAAATGACCGCCATCCATGGGCCACGTTTTGGGGATGGGGAGTTTGGTCAAGTCGTTGGGCAAACGAACACGTTGGCCCTTGCCTTTTCGGACCTTCTTGGGAGGCATGGCCAGGGCGTCTCGTAGCAGCGGCAAACCCTTCCATGGTTTGCGCATGTACAGGCCAATATCGGGTTTCATCATCGCCACCATGCGGTCACCGATTTCCGTCTCATGGGTGGCGCCGAGTGCCCGGAGCGTTCGGTCGTGACTACCAAAGGCGTTCATCAGCAGCGGAATGGAGGAGATGGTCCCGTCGGCCAGCCGAGGTTGTTCAAACAACACCGCTGGGCCGTTGTTCTTGACCAGGAGGTCCGCGATGGCGCCGGCTTCGTAAACCACGTCAACCGGACGGTCAATGCGAAGCAACTCATCCCGTTCATCGAGATGCTTCACCCAACGCCTCAACGTCTTCCAAGCCACAACCCACCCTGAGGGTTCTCGGCTTTGAACCTCCGTATGACCGCCATTCCCCCAGAAGGCTGGCATGCTCGCCCACCGTTTCCTTCATGGGCTTCCATCCCGTCGTTTTGGCCAAGGGGGGCTTGCATGCACGACGTCGTGGTCATCGGAGCGGGGCCTGGAGGCGGTTCGGCCGCCCTTCATGCTGCACGAGCAGGCCTTTCCACCCTCATCCTCGAAGCGGACCCTGAAATCGGTACGCCGGTTCACTGTGGAGAGTGCCTTTCTGAGCTCGCTGTTCAGAACTTGGACCTTGAACTCCCTGACCATGTCAAAGCCCTCGACGTCAAGGGCATTCGTGTCATCTTCCCCGACGGTACGGAGAAGCTGCTGACCGAGGAGGGCTATGTGCTCGAGAAGCACCTGTTTGAGCGCTGGTTGGCCGATGAAGCGGTTGCAAAAGGGGCAGAACTCCTGCTTCATCATCGCGTCACCGGCATGGAACGAGTTTACAATTCAGAAAATCAATTTTCCAATTGGAAATTGACGGGTAGAGGCGACGAATTCCCGCTGGAGTGCCGAGCGGTGATTGACGCCTCGGGCGTCTCGGGCGCTGCGGCGAAATACCTGGACATGGGCGGTGAAGTTGAGGTCATTGCGGGCTTCCAATACGAGATGTTGGACGTTCCCAACGACGGCTACCTTGATTTCTACCTCTGGCCCAAATACTCACCACACGGCTACGTGTGGATGATTCCAAAAGAAGGAGGCAGAGCCAATGTTGGCCTTGTCACCACTGACAAAAAAGGCGCGATTAAGTACCTTGAATCCTTTATCGAAGACACCTACCTCAATGGCAAACCCACGGTCAACCCGCCTTGGCGAGCGGAGGGCATCAAGATCCGGCCGTTCGGCGGCACCATCCCCATTTCGGGCCCTCGGACAACCACAGTCGGAGATGGTGTGATGCTGGTGGGCGACGCTGCAGGATTTACCTCACCGCTGTTTGAAGGTGGAACGCACTTGGCTTTGTGGTCTGGACGAGAAGCGGCTCAAACGGTGGCTGCGGCGCTGAAAGAAAACGACTTGTCGGCGCAACGACTCATGGCGTACGAGCGAGCCTGGAAGAAACGATTCCCCCCATATCACAAGATTCTGAAAGGAAAAACTGCGCTCTACGAGCTCACGGATGAGGAGATGTCGGCCATGGCTCGGTGTTTGCCCAACGAATTGGGCAACATGAGCCCGCTTGACAAGGCCTTCATCGGCCTCAAAATCCTCGTGCGTCGACCGTTATTGCTGACCAAGCGTGTGATTTCCGTCCTGCTTTCTTTCGGTTATTCCCGTGCGAAATTCTTTGGCTGGTAGCGCCACAGAGGACCACGGAAAATGAGCAAAGGCCATGAGGGTCGCCCCTCACCCAAGCACCATGTGGGGGCTCACAATGTGGTTGGCCCTCGCTGCCACGTGCTGGTTGTTGGCAAAACCTCGACTGCATGAAGAGAACGCCCCGCTTTCGATGGCGTTGCACCTTGCGATGGTCGCTCCTTTTGTCAGCCTCGCTGGTCGCTTTCTGGTCAACGACACCTCCATCTTGCACGTGGCGGCGTTCGGTGGCGAAGACTTACCGTTCAAATACCGATTCGCAGCGACGTGGGCGGCCCGAGAAGGTCCGCTCTTGATGTGGTTGGGATGGATGGCACTGGTGGCCTGGTTGTGGCGTAAACCCCTCCCGGGGGAAGCAAATGGCGTCGCCCACGACTGGCGTCTCCGATTCATGCATCTCATGAGCCTCACGTTGTTGCTTATCGCCTTCTCGTTGGACCCGTTCAAGGCAACGCCGGCGTTCTTCATCGGGGCAGGGCTCAACCCGCTTCTCCAAACCGACCTGATGGTCATCCACCCACCACTGATTTTCCTGACCTACGCCCTCTGCCTTCATTTGACGGCCATCGCCCTCTCAGCAGCCTACACGAACGAGACCGAAGAGCTGGGGCCTCGCATGCTCCACCTCGCTCGTCCTGGGCTCTTGATGGCCACGTTGGGCATCGGCTTGGGCGGCCTGTGGGCCTACTTGATTCTTGACTGGGGCGGCTACTGGGCTTGGGACCCTGTAGAGACTGGTTCCTTCCTGCCGTGGCTGGCGCTGGTGATGATCGTACATCTTCGCACACGGCCGGGCAAGGTGCGCCCCGAGGTCTGGATTGGAGGTGGACTCGCCACCGGTGTTTTGGCGTTGTTCGCCACCACGGTCACCCGCGCAGGCGGCGTCTGGGCCTCGTCGGTTCACACCTTCGTGACCTCCGATAACAGCACGCCGCCCACCGATGTTTTCGGCCGACTCATGGTGCTGAGGGACGATGCCGCTGCGACCGAAGTCATGACCTACATAGCATGGATGTTCATGCTCATCGGCTGTTGGTTGGCCGTTCAACGGGCAGCCAGCAACGCCCGACCGTTGGCGCTGAACTCGGCATGGCCGGTTGCCATTCCAGCGGGCTTGACCCT
>CALGEM010000198.1 GCA_937881505.1 uncultured euryarchaeote | reverse complement strand
TTGTTGACTATGTCATCACGGCCGTGGGCTCAAACGGGCAAGAGGGCGAGGTCAACATCCCTTCTCGATTTACCACACGTGAGGCCCAAGACGCCGGTGTTCGCATCGCAGAACTCCACGACAGTAACGACGCCGATGAGTATCTTGGCATCACCATGGAAATCCTCGTTGGCCTGCTCGGTCCAAACGAAGAAGCTGAAGACGGTGGTGGCTTCTCAGCCGTTGGTCTCCGACCCATGAACGCCGATTACCAAGTCCAAGTTTCGGTGTCGTCTGCTGGTGGAGATACGTGGACGGAGAGCCTCATCACCGTCGACGGTGATATGGCCACCTGGTCCCCTCAGAGTGGCGGCACGGGTAGCGGCTCGACTTCGGGCTGGCTTGGGTTGACGGGTTCAGGCACGGATCCTTCCGGCGTATATTACCTCGACAAGTCAGAGTTCTATGACGGTGCTAAAGATTACACCTTCACGGTCGAAATCACCAACACCTTGGGTGACCAAACAGTGTTCACCTCCGAATACTGCTGGAACATCGATTTGTCATCCGGTGATCAACAGGCAGATCCTACAATTCCAAAGGGCGAAGGTGTCGGCGCCACCTGCTGAGCACTGTTGGCTGAAACATCGGCTAAAGGCTGATGAAGCCGTTTCGTTTAGGATTCCTCCATGGAGGAGACATTCTGGTCGCTTGAGGATGATGCGGACCTCCCTCCGCCTGTCAAAGCCATAAGTCAGGCTGAACGGTCAACATCGGCTCAACAATCTCCTGCTCACAACGGTGTGGACATCATTCCGCTCAAGCATACATACGACGATATCATTGCGTTCGCTGTTTGTTTTGTGCCAACGGTTTGGACGTTGCTCATCGCAGAGATTTGGTATTTTTTCTTCTTCTTGAGTCTTTCATTTTTCATCGGGATTTCCTTGGTTGTGAAGCGCCAAGAACAGGCCATCGTCAAGTGGTACCCTGACCAGCGTCGCTTGGAATTTTTCAGAGGAAAACGACGACAGGGCGTCAACCTCACCTTTTCTTACACTATTGAACCCGGTGACACCATTCTTGGGATCATGATTGAACCCAGCGAAGATGAGGAGGATAAAGAAGCAGACAAATCTTCTTTCTTCTCGGAGATTGCAGATTACATGTTTCCTTTTCTCATGTTCAACCAAGATGATATCAAGGACATGGCCGAGGAAGATGACCGGTATTGGTTTGAGGTTGTTCGAAAGGGTGGGGAGAAACCGGAGTATTTCCCCGAGCCAGGCAAAGAGTTGAGGTGGAGGTACCAATACAACGGTCTTAATGCCATCATGAAGGAGAAACTCGCGTGGGTTGAATCCCAGTCGTGAGCCTCAATCTTCAGATTCTGGTTTCATATCGTAAATGGATGAGGTTTTTTCCTCATCTACCTCTTCATCATCGGTTTCTTCTTCTGCTTCTTCATAGGCCGTGTAGGATTTTGCCATGGTTTGTTTTCGGGCTTGGGTGGCGATGACCAAGGCCAAACCACCGAAACCGAGAGCGACGACAATCCAAATGATGAGTGGGAATTCTTCAATTTCCTCTTCGTATTCCCACGTCACGATTTCAGAATCAGCACCTGTGGTATCGACCACCAAGGTCGAAATGCCGTTGAGGGCTGATGGTAGCAGCGGCTTGCAGGTCAGCATAGCATCACCAGCTTCGTACATGTACCAGGTGAACGGGACATCTTTGGATTCACCTGCCGTTAAACTGACCACGATTTGGGTCGTATCAACCACCTCGTCACCGTTGTAGCACCAGATGCTCACACCAGAAACATCCGCATCACCGGTGTTGGAGACGCTGACCATACCAGAGACGCTCTTGTTGGCCACGGCCGTGGTCGATTCAGGACTGACCGAAGTGACGGCGACGTAGGGGAGGGCCAACTCCATGCTGCCTTCTGCTGTGGTTGGGGCGTCAATGGTTTGGGAAAAGGTACCCCAACTGCTCGTGATGGAGAGCGTGATGCTGGCATCCTCTTGGTGGACAACACCGTCGCCGTCCATCCACTCAATCATGCGCTTCCATTCGTTGGTCGCACCCGCTTCCACGAAGACGATGTTGCCGTTCTCATCGGTCAAATCGTTCCAGTCATTGGCTCTGTAGCCGATGTCGTAAAGGTCAAGGCTCCCGTTGGGAATATTGGTCGAAAGGCTGCGTTGCGAGAGTAGGCGAACCCAAGCATCGGTGGTTCCACCGGTGCCTTGGCTGTTGGTGTAGGTGATTTGTGCCTGATCGTGAAGAATGATGTCTTCATCGGACCTTGACCCGCTGATGATGCTGTTGAGCACGGCAACCGATGAGGTAGCGGCTGCTTCCACGGGTGCACTGCCAACCAGTTCAGCATTGTCAAACTGACACAGGCCTTCGCAGTGGATGTTGGCACCTGAGATGGTGCTGCTGGTCACCGTCATGTCACCGTGTGCATGAATGTCAAATCCAGACTGGAACCAATACAAGGGTGCATCGGCCGCTTCAATGTCTTGAGGAAGGAGCGTTTCGGTGTTTCCTCCGCCGTAAATCGCCTTGGCCCACAGGACATAGGTCGGCGTGAAGTAGTAGGAATCGAAAGTAATGACGAGGTCGGTGTCGTTCAACGGCACATCGAAACTCACCATGTCAAGTCCCGAGGCGTTGACCGTTTCATCGCCGATGGTGATGTTCATCTTTGAGTTTGCATCGATGGTGTGGTCCAATTTCAACTGAAGAACCCCCTCGTCAGCGAGGTCGCCGAAGTTGATGGTCAGGGTCGCAAACATGCTGTTTACCATCAAGCCCGCATTGAGGTCATCGCTGAGGAGGGCGCCGTTGGTGACGATCAATTGCCCTCCGTCCTGGACGGTGATGGAAGAACCCGTTTCCATCGTGATGTTCGCGTTCACGTTCAAGGTTGCACCGTCCGTCACGACCACATGGCCGTTCATGTGGGCGTCTTCGGTCCATGTCTCGGAGGCGGTGATGGTGTTCGAATCCCCTCCCGTGGGTGGAGCGGCAGCAGCCAGAGGAGCTGACAGCAAAAGCAGGCTGAGCAAGAGGGCGACCGGGTGGAGTCGTGTTCGCATGATGGTTTCACATCTCCATGGTGGATAAGCATTCTTCCCGTTTGGTCGTTCAACATGGCGTCGCGAAGGCCTTATTCAATGCCGGAGAACCCGTCGGGATATGAATGGAGCAACGGTGGTCGTGGTCGGCAGCGGTGGACGAGAGCATGCCCTCTGTCTTTCACTCGATGCTTCCGCTCATGTCGGTGCGCTTCATTGTGTTCCGGGAAACGCAGGAACCGCCCAAATCGCCACCAACCATGCATTGACCATGGACATCGAAGGTCTGGTTGGCCTCGCTGTGGACTTGGGTGCAGATTTGGTCGTCGTTGGTCCAGAAGCGCCATTGTGCGACGGATTGGCTGATGCGTGTCATGCTGCCGGTATCGCCTGTTTTGGACCGGTTGCGGCCCTCGCTCATTTGGAAGGCTCGAAACTCCACGCCAAGGAGACGATGGAAGAGGCCGGTGTGCCGACCGCCGCCTACAAGCGACTTGATGCTCACAGCGACATCGAGGCGGCTTTGGATGATTTTGCAGGCGACCCTTGGGTGGTCAAGCGAGACGTGTTGGCCGGCGGAAAAGGCGTGGTCGTCACCTCGGATAGGGATGAAGCCAAAACGTTCATCGAACTCTCCATCAAATCCGATGGTTTCGTGCTCTTGGAGGCGTTTCTTCCAGGTGAAGAGGCGAGCATGTTGGTGGTCATGGACGGCACGGCCTACCGCACACTCCCTGCAAGTCAGGACCACAAGCGGGCCTATGACGGGGACGAAGGCCCCAACACAGGTGGCATGGGCGCCTACTGCCCTGCGCCGGTGGTTTCCACCAGTGTTCACGAGAAGATCGTTGAGCGCATCGTTGAGCCGATGCATCAACACCTTGCTGGCCAAGATACGCCCTACCGAGGTGTGCTCTTCATCGGGTTGATGATCGATGAACACGACGACCCGTATGTGGTGGAATTCAACGTCCGTTTCGGCGACCCAGAATGTCAGGTCACCCTCCCGCTCGTGAAGACCGACATGTACTCGCTTTTGCACGGTGCGGCAACCGACGGGTTGCAAAATGTTCAGCTTGAACTTCATACTGGCACGGCCGTCACCGTGGTCCTCGCTTCCGAAGGGTATCCTGCTGCTCCAATCAAAGGCCGGCCTCTTGGTGGACTTGAGGCGCTTGTGGCTCAGGCGACCTACGGTCAGGCGTGGGTCAACTTTGCCGGTGTCTCCACGGATGAAAGCGGCGCCTACATCGCATCAGGCGGACGCGTTCTCTCCTGCACCGCTCTGGGATCCAACCTTCTGGCTACCCAACAAAAGGCGTACGAGTTGATGAACGCCATCGACCTCGAAGGCGGGTATTTCCGTACCGATATCGCTCATCGCGCCATCGATTGAATTTTCGTGAATCTCTCCACTTGCAAAAACGCCTGAAAAAGAGCGACTGAAGGACCGTCCTCTTTTATGAAACAGGCATCTTCAAAAGGGGTTCAGAAGTGGCCAACGACGCCAGCCTTGAGGCTGGACCTAAAATGAGGGATACAAATGGAAGAAGAAATGGAAATGAAGGCTGAACAGCCCAGTGCCATCATGGGGTTGCTCCTCGCACCTCTGGCCGTGCTGCTCGCTCTTGCCACCACCAAAGTCGTAGGCATTGAATACGACTTGACGTTGAACAACATGATGCCGATGCTCGTCGTCGCCATCGCGTCCATGCTGGCCTTGGTGCCACGCATTGTTTTGGCAACTCGACCCGACCTGTCCACTTCCACCGTTTCCCTCGGCGTGTTGGTTTTGGCCCTTGTCGGTGCCGAAGCCCTCTACATGTTCGCCGGTGTTGACGCCGTCGCTGCATTGATGTTCGCCGTTGTTCTGGTGCTCGGTTCAAACCTTGACCAGCGAGGACGCCACGAGTGGATGACCACCCTGGCCTTCGCTGCGGTCGGCTTTTGGCTTGCTCTTGCTGCCGCCGGCGATGCTCTTGCCGCCCTCCCCTCGACCTATTCGTTGGAAAGCGGCCAGTTGGTCTCCACCATGAACTTGGAGCGCCAAGCAACGGCCTACGTGTTCTTTGCTTACTTGACGATCTTCGCCGCAGCAGGTCTGCTGACCGGTGTCCTCGTTCGTGGTTTGCTGAACCCTGTAGCCGAGGAAGGATGGTTTTCTTTCTTGGGCAACAAGCCCGGATTCAACCGAGATGCGCTACCGCTGATGGTTGCCTTGGGCGTTTGGATTTTGGCGTTCGCAGGTTCACTTTACCACTTCAACTCCGTCGGTGTTGTTGACCAGTTGGGTATCACCACCGAAGAAGGCTATCACGGCTATATCGGCTACTGGAGCGCCTTCTTGACCGGTGTCGTGGCGCTCATCGTCGCCGGCATGGTGGCTGAGCGCTGGTACACCCGTGCCATGCTTGTGGGTTCGATGTGGACGCTCTACCAAGTTGCGGCTTGGTTCGAGGCAGGCATCTGGTACTCCGAAGACCTTGACGGTACATGGGGCCCCTTGATTTGGCTCGGCTTCACGTTCTTCGTGTGCGTCGGTATTTACTACCTCGGCAACCACGAAAAGTACGGTGGATGGGCGAACCTCGGTGAGCATGAACCCTCCCAAGTTCGCCTCTTCCTGCGCGCTCACGGCGCAGGCATGATGGTGGCGCTGGCCTTCTTTGTCGGCCTTGCCATCCGTGTCCAATGGTACGCCGTGCCGTCCATGAACGCTTTTGGCACGGGCAATTGGGACATGACGGGTGGTTCTGACCCGTGGTACATGAAGCGTGTCGTCGACTACATTTTGGCCAACAACGCCCACTTGGTTGTTGACGCTGACCGATTCTACCCCATCGGTGGCATCAACCCCCGACCGCCGCTCTTCTCATGGTCCATGGCCATCGGTGCCATGCTCCTCGAACCGTTCATCGGCTCTTCTGAGGACGCTGTTTGGTGGAGCATGCTCGCCCTGCCAGCTGTTTATGGCGCATTGACGGTCTTCCCCATCGCCTCCATTGCCAAGGACCACTTTGGCAAGGGCGCTGGTGTTCTGGCTGCTTGGCTCATCGCCTTCATGCCTGCTCACGTGACTCACTCGACGTGGGCACTTGCCGACCACGACGCCTTCGTGATGCTGTTCATCTCTGTCGGTTTCATGTATTGGCTGCGTGCCGTCAAGTACGCTGGTTCCGCTCGTATCACCAAGGTCACCACGCCTCACCCCATGTCCTTCGTTCGTGCATTCGGCGATGTTGCCAAGCACCGACAAGCGGCCATGGCCAATGCTGTGCTCGCTGGTGTAGCCTTCGGCATCGTCGCCCTGGGTTGGAAAGGGTTCGTCGTTGGTCCTTCGATTCTGTTCTTGGCCTATGCTTTGCAAGTGGCTCTGAACATGTTCCGACGCCGTGATTCCACGACCTTGAGCGCGATGTTCCTCGTTATGTTGACCACCACCTTCCTGATGGTGCTTCCGTTCTACGGTCATCCACAATTTGACTTGGTGTTCGACGGAACCGGTCTTCAACCGTTCTTGTTCATCTTCGGATTCACTTTGGCCATCGCCTTCGTGACCACCGGATTCCGCGACAAGCCCTGGCTGTTGGTTCTCGGTACCCTCGGTGTCCTTGCCACGGTGTTCTTCATCATCCTGTATGTGCTGAAGACCCTCAACTTGTCCGATGCTTGGGACGTTTTGTTCACGGGTAGTGGTTATTTCACCAAGACGAAGATTTTCGGCACGGTTGCAGAAGCAAACGCACCCAACCGAGCTCAACTCTTTGCATCGTTTGGACCCATCACCTTCCTGCTGGCACTCATCATGGGTGGCGGCCTGCTTTGGCGAGGTATGCGACACC
>CALGEM010000197.1 GCA_937881505.1 uncultured euryarchaeote | reverse complement strand
CTGCCAGGAAGAGAATGAAGCAGCCAAACCGACGGCCCCACCGTAAGCAAAGGCCACACCCACCAGCCCACCGATGATTCCGATGAGGAGGCTCTCAAACAGGAGCATGAATCCTAAACTCCGGGTTGAGGCGCCTAAAACACGGAGGGTGGCGAGTTCGAAATCTCGCTCGGCGACGTTCATGATCATCGTGTTGAACATGACAGCGATGGTAAACATGAGTCCGAGATACATCATGGCCTGGAAGATTTGCGTTTGTTGTTCAATGAGGCTGTTCATGCCGTCAATGAGCGTCTGGCGTTCGACCACACCCATGGAGATCTCAGCGAGGGAAGCATCGACTTCAACACCCTCAGGCAACGTGAGGTACATCGAGGTCGCATCGACGCCCAAGGCTTCACCAAGGTCAGCACGAAGGAAGTACATGGTTCGAGCCAATTCTCCTCGGGTTACGCCAACAACGTTGACATCGTGTTCGGCGCCGTTCACAAGGACGGTGTGTTTCTCACCGACAGTCCATCCCAAGAAAACCATGGCGCCTTCGTCGAGCATGACTTGACTGGCACCATCACTTGGTAGGGGTTGCTCCCCCTCGATGACATTGACGCTCCGCATCCCCTCCTCAAAGGAATCAAAGCCGACCAAGGTAAACACGCGCTCCAAGCCATCCGCATCTTCCACGGACCCGAGTGGCATTTCGATGATGGGCTCGTAGGTGGCACCGCGTTCCTCAGCCCATGCGATGACTTCGGCTTCTCCGCCTTGACTGATGTAGACTTGGGCGTCCCACGATTGCTGGTCCTCAAGCCCACCGACGATGGTGTCTTCGATACCTGCTGACATCATTTGCACCGAACCAAAGAGCATCAAGGAAATGCCAACAGCGAGGAAGGTCATGAACAATCGGACGGGTTTGCGAACGCTGGAACGAATGGACAGACCCAACGTGGTGGGCATCCATGAGGTCAGGCGACGCAAGAGGTTGGAACCCACTCGCACTTGGTTTTGGCCACTCAACACTTCAAGCGGGTCGAGGCGGCTGGACTTCCAAGCGGGAAAAGCTCCAGAGAGGAACACGACCAGCATGGTGGGGATCATGATGCTGGTGTACAAGGACAACGGTACTTCGCGTTCGGTGATGGGCAAGCCGACAATGCCTTCGTAGAAATCCAGCATGCCGTTGACACCCCACGGGCCCATCATGGCGCCAAGGCCACAACCCACTGCACCGATGGCGAGGGGAGCGATGAGGTATCCTGTCATCAGCGAGGTTCGATTCACACCAAGGGTTCGCAGAACGGCGATTTCCTTCGCCTGGCTTTGGACGAGCCGTTGCAGGCTGAGCACGATGGTGATGGAGGCGATGGCCGCAATCATGACGGTGAATGGCACACTGGAACGCTTCGCACTTTCGAGGTCTTGGCGCATGATTTCAACAGGCTCGTTTTGTCCTCTATCCCTTACACGGCCGTCCAATTCAGCGACGCCAAGGGCGTCAGAAACGAGGGCTTTGACCGCATCGATTTCATCGCCTTCGTAGGCTTCGGTATCGGGGAGGTCAAAGGAGGGCGAGCCCTCAACGTCCAAAAGAAGGGTGTTGCTATCGCCAAGAGAAGTGTTGGTCAAGCGTGCCATGCCGCTGTCGGAGACATAACCGACGACGTATTGGCCCGCTTCGGGTGGGAAGAGCGAGCCTTCTGGGGCCATGAAGACGTGAAGTGGATGGTAGCCGATGCCGACGATGGTGAACTCTGCAGAGGCACTTCCGGCCCCGATGACCACGGTGTCTCCAAGGGACAAATCAAGGGCTTCAACGACGTGAGCGTCAATGACGATTTCATCAGCACTCGATGCCACCCTTCCTTCGGTGTGGCCGTCCGGCATCCAAACTTTGTCGGCGTTGGCGTCATCGGGAATGCCGTGCCAGAGGGAATTGATGATGTGCGTCCCCGTATCGTTGGTGTGGAACATGGTGCCTTGAACGATGGTCCGTCCTTCACAAGAGTCGAGGGCTGCGATGGTTGAAGGCCACGATGTCTCCAATGCATTACAGAACGTACTGACGTCCTCGGCTGACCATGAAGCGCTGCGGTTGTCAATCCACAAATCCGCGAGGTTAGCACCTTCCTCGTCATCGCCTTGAAGCGTCTCGTACATGCCCTCAACATTGTGCGAATAACCGCCAAAAGTGATGCCCGCAAAAACACCAACCGAGACCATCAAAACGACGGCCAAAAGGCGAAGTTTGGTTCGCCAAAGGCTCCTCGCCAAGCGTTTATTGAGAAGGTTTGACATCGTACCACCTCAAGCTTCTTCGTCGTTGGCAATCTGTTCATCCGAGACAATCTTCCCACTGTCAATGCGAATTACACGGGTGGCGTACCTGACCAAACCCTCGTCGTGTGTGACAAAGACGGAGGTGATGTTTTCCTGCTTGCAAGCGCTGACCAAGGCCTCCATGACCTTGTTTGACGTTTCCGTGTCGAGGTTGCCCGTCAATTCATCTCCCAGCAGCAAGGTAGGTCGCTTTGCAATGCTGCGAGCAATGGCGACACGTTGTTGCTGGCCGCCGCTGATTTCACCGGGAAATCTGTTCACTTCGGCATCCAATCCAACGAGTCCGAGCAATTCTTTGGCTCGTGCAGGGTCTTTTTTGCCTGCGAGTTCTTGGATGAGCAGGATGTTTTCCAGCACTGTTAGGTCTTGAAGCAAATTGAAGAATTGGAAGACGTAGCCAATGTTATCCCTTCTAAACGAGGTCATTTTTTCGGAATGGTTGCGAGGAACATCTTGACCAAGGAAACTGTAGGCGCCTCCCGTGGGGCTGTCCAAAGCCGAGAGACAGTTGAGCAGGGTGGTTTTTCCTGAACCCGACGGGCCGAGCAAGATGACCCGCTCACCTTCGTGAATTTCGAAACTCACGCCATCGAGCGCTTTGACTACGCCAGCAGGGGTTTCGTAATGCCGTTCAATGTTGTCCATGCGGAGCAGTGCGTCTGACATGTCGCTCAAACCGAGCCAACCCGTCTTCCATTTTGAGTTTTCAGCATGGGGTGCAATCGGTGGTGCCGGGAGCGGGGCTCGAACCCGCGACCTTCGGATGTCTCAGACACCACAAGGGGCTTTGCACGTCATACGATCGCCTTGAAGGCTGCCCTATGAGTCCGACGCGCTACCAACTACGCCACCCCGGCCTGTTCCGTGGGTGAGCCATTCCCTCTTTGAACAAATCGGAAGAACGGTTCGAGAAGAATCCATCAAAGCTGAACAAAAATCAACCGTAGTGTTCTAACACTTGCTCGGTTCCGCTTTGGTTATGGTGGACCTCAAAACGGCCATGGCGGCGGCTCAGGCCGAGCGCATGAAGCGTGATGGGGCCAAGAATGCGGAGAAAAAGAAACGACGCTCTGGCGCCGACCTCGGCATTGAACCCTTTGACCCCGTGAAGTATCACGGCAAGGAACGAGCCGACACCGCATCGATGTGGTTGGTCATCGCCTACGCCTTCATCGTCACGATGATGATGCGCTACGCCCTCATGCCTTCCACCACCCTCGACAAGACGGATGTGCTCTACATTCTTCCCTTGACCATGCTCATTCTCATCCCCCAACTTCACCGAATGGTCATGCCCGAGAGTTTCAAGGAGCACTACACCAAAGGGACCTGGTTCCGGGCGTTTTTCCTCTACACCTTCACCTTCCTCTCGCTCTCCTTCCTGGTGGTAAACCCGCCCTTTGGCGACATCGTAGCGCCGCAACTCGCCGATGAGTGGGGCGTGGTGATTGAACACGACGGAACCTACACTTATGCCGACAAGGTCAGCGGTGTGGAAAATCAGTGGACGCTCGAGAGCGGTGAGTACATTCAGGGTGGTGCGTGGGTCTTGTTTGGCCTCGCCGACAACGTTGACCACACCGGGGCAAACGTCACCGTTCTCCATCAGTTCCAAAACACCGATACGGTGATTGAATCAAACGCTTCGTTCTGGGATGAACACGGCACGGACATTCGTACATGGCGTACAGCTGAAAACAAATCAGCGCCCATTCTTCTTCCGCACGCCGACCTTGACATGCCCTTTGCCATCTTCCTCGGCGAGGGTTTGGCCGTTGGCGAACACACCATCGTGGTGGACATTTTGGAGCAAGGCAATCCGTGGGAAAACACCCGTACCTACACGTGGACATTCTCGGTGAACCCGCCCCCTGCTTCAGCAGAGTAGGTCGGCGTGTTGCTCCACAATTTCATTGAGGACGCGGTCAATGCGTGCCTTGTCATGAAGTTCCCGTGAAATTCTGCGTTCGAGTTTTCTTCTCCGGGCGCGCACAAGCGGAGCAAAAACGGTCCAGCAAAGGGCGTTTTCCACGTGTAAGAGGACTTGGGTCATGGTGAGGGGTTGACGCTTCCATACTGGTTGGTTTTGCCCACCCCTGTGGGAAAACTGAAAGTGAATCAAGCCTGAAGGTGTTGGACAATTTGAGCGGTCAGGGCGTCGAGCTGAATTTGTTCGCCACCACCTTCCACGAGGCGATAATCAATTTCTGCCATCCACTCGGTCAACGCCAATTTTGACCGCTCATCAAGGAAATCAGCGCTGTACAATTCTCGGTGCAATTGGTTCACAAAGTCGGTACCGGCCAGCCCAAACTGGTCCAGCAGTTCTCGGAGTCTTCGGCGTGCGACGTGAAATCCATCGTCTCGACAGGCCATCAGGTATTGGTGGAGGGCTTCGGGTGGGGCGGTCGCTGAAGTTTCGTAGACCAACTCTCTGCCCACCGTGGTGTTGAGGGCGGCGGCGACCTGAAGGGCGGTCAACGCTTTGCGTAAATCACCTTGGGAGATGCGCGTCAAGGCTTCCACAGCACCGTCTTCCAATGTCAGCCCCTCAACCTCTGCGACATGGGTCACTTGGGAAGCAACGTCGGCGTCGGAGAGTGGCCTGAACCGAAACACAGCACAGCGCGATTGAATGGGTTCGATGATTTTGGAGGAATAATTGCACGACAGAATGAATCGGCAAGTCTCGGCGTATTGTTCCATGATGCGGCGAAGGGCGCCCTGGGCATCGTTGGTTAGCGCATCGGCTTCGTCGAGAAAGATGATTTTGAAGGCCGCACCGCCGTAGGGCTGGGTTCGGGCGAATTGCTTCACCTTGGTGCGAATGCTCTCCAATTTTCGCTCGTCCGAAGCGTTCATCTCGAGGAGGTTCTGGCGAAATTCCTCGCCGAAAATGTCCTTTGTCAGGGCCATGGCCGCTGTTGTTTTCCCAGTGCCGGGCGGTCCTGCAAAGAGCAAGTGAGGGAAATTCTTGTTACCGGCGTAGGTTCCCAGCCGTTGAACGACGGCCGCTTGGCCTTTGATCTGAGCCACCGATTGGGGGCGGTGTTTCTCAACCCAAAGTTCGCTCATACTCTTCCTTCTCGTTGACGAGCCTCCTTCAACATTCGCATGGCCAAAGACTGCCGTTCTCTCCTGAAATTCGCCCGCATGAATCGGTCGCCGCAATCGATGAGAGGGAAAAGTCCCTATAATGGGGAGTGGTGTAAGGGATGAGTCCCATGCGTAGCGTACGAATCCTTCGTCCCCAAGCCACCGCGCTTCTGCTCGTTTTGATGTTCATCTTCGCCGACCTTTCCCTTCCTCAAACCATGGAAGGTTGGTCTGAATTGGACGATGAAAATACCGTGCAGCGTGCCGTTTCATACCATGCTGTGAACGCCGACACCTACATCGCGGCCAGTTCACCCTCGTCTTCCTACAACACTTCGGTTACGGGAACCCTCGCTGACGGGCTTGGCCAAGAGTCTCGCCTGCTGCTGCGTTTCCCGATGAACTTCACCTCCAGTGATACTGTTCACGAGGCCAGCGTTGCTCTCCAGTGCACCACCGATGTTCTCGGCCCCACCGAGTTAACCG
>CALGEM010000196.1 GCA_937881505.1 uncultured euryarchaeote | reverse complement strand
GGTCAGGAGGAGGTAAGCCATTTGCCATCCATGGCGTTGTTCTTCGGCCATGATGCGAGCCGCAGCGTAGCGGTCGTAGTCGGTCGGTGCGGTGGCGAGGAGGTGGCGCTGTTGTTCAACGGAAGCGAATTCGGTGTCGCCTTGGACGGTGATCATGCTGACCAGAGCGTCTCGCATGCTTTGGTGAGGCACTTGGAGTGAGCGCTCCCACTTGGCACGTCCTGCGTAGTCGCCAAATTCGATGACATCGCCAGCACGTTCCCAATCAAATTGGATGGAGAGGTCAAAATCGCCCATCCATTCACGGTCGTAGCCGACATTGTCTTGCCAGGTCTTGAAGTTCTCAATCCAGTCGTCCCAGGTCTTCGGTAGGTTGTCCATGAAGGCAGGTAGACCCCGACCTCCTTATACCCTTTACGAACATGTTCGCCCGAACATGTTAGCCACTTTGACGACGAATCTCTTCGGTGAAGGCATGAAACACGGCTGACTCAATTCGCTGGAGCTGATTTGAGAGGGTTGATTTGGCGACGTCGAGCAAGCCTGCTAACTCGGTCAAGTTGATGCGACGTGGCACGTCCCAGTAACCCTCTCTGGAGGCGACTTCAAACACCTCGCGTTGACGAGGCGTCAACAACCGTGTACTCGTGCTTCGTGTTGAGAGAAGACGGTGAGGAATTTCATCGCTTCGAAAACGGTTCACCAGTTCCCTCATCGTTTCCCGTGTTCCTTCAACAGTCCACTCAACCCAACCGTCCCGTACTTCAAACGGCGTGCGAGGAACAACCCCCAAGTCGACAAGGGGGCGCAGAAATCCACCGCCACCTGCCGAGATATCAACTGAAAACCGTCCGTCCTCGGCGTCGGTGCACTTGTCGATACCTGCGTGGTCGCTCACCGTAGCATGGAGATCTTCGTTACTCCAGCACCTTGCAGTGCCCCGGCCTTTGCTCAATGGCATGTGTTGCTCAATTCTCAACGTCGCAGAAGGATGGGCTCTCGTGACATCCCCTGCCCAATGGCCTTGGGGTAGGCGCACATCAATCCGGAGTTGCTGGGCCATGCTTGCGCCTCGATGAATCACAGGGGTCGTTGTTGTTCGGACCGCACCACGGTCTTCTTGGCAACGTCAATGAGTTCGTTGTAGGTGGTGGTTTGGGTGGCGTCCACCTTCACACCCGGCAGGTAACCATCACAAACGCCTGAGGCAGCGAAGATGGCGTCCTCGCTCTTGCACAAATCGTGGGCTTTCCAGAGCCGAGTCAAGTCGTCGCCGACCATCGTGCCCGCCCGTGCTTCTTCCTCGGGTGAACGGAACACGAGTCGGCCCTCAAACATCCCACCCACGCCGAGGATGGCGGTGGCCGAAATGACGCCTTCTGGCGCTGCCCCAATGCCCATCAGCATGTCGAACGGGCCGTCGTCTTTGGCCGCCCAGATAGCGCCTGAAACGTCGCCATCTCCAAGCAAGTGAAGTTGTGCACCGGCGTTGCGAATCTCCTTGAACAGCCCTGCATGTCGTTCTCGGTCGAGGGCCACAATGCGAACATCACCTGCTTCGCAATCAAGCACGTGCATGGCCTGTTCGATGTTGTAGGCCACGCCGCCTTCGAGGGCGACGTGGTCGGCGAGGGCGGGGCCGGCTGCCAGTTTGTCCATGTAGCAGTCTGGTGCGTGAAGCAGGGTACCTCGTGGAGCCGCTGCGAGCACGGCGATGGAATTGGGGAGGTTATCCGCGCAGTTGTTGGTGCACTCCAGCGGGTCAACGGCGATATCGATTTGAGGCGCTCCTGCCGCACCGATCATCGAACCGAGTTCTTCACCAATGTAGAGCATGGGTGCATCGTCTCGTTCACCTTCACCGATGGCGACTCTACCGTCAAAAGGGACGGCGTCAAAGGTGCGTCGCATGGCCTCTACAGCGGCATCATCTGCTGCATTTTTGTCGCCTTTTCCGCGCCAAGCAGCGCTGGCGATGGCCGCTTGGTCAACGGCTTCGACGAAGTGGTGTGCGAGGTCGCCAACGATGCCCATGAAAGGCTGGACTCGCGGGAACGCCATCAAGTCAGCGGTTCAGTTTCCCTTGAATTTCTCGACGACTTCAAGGTCGGAGATGCGGGCGACTGGGTACTGCCCATCGTCGTCTTTTTCGAGGGATTTTACCATGTCAAAAGCGCACAGGAGGCCTGCAGCCACCCCGGTTAACGCTTCCATTTCGATGCCCGTTTTGTAATGAGCACTGACGGTAACCGTGCACCACAAACTGGTATCTTCCCACGACCAATCGACCGACGTACCCTCAAGCGGTATGGGGTGGCAGTGAGGAATAATTCTGGGGGTGTCCTTGACGGCTTGGATGGCCGCAATCGTCGAGGCTTCCAGAACGTCGCCTTTCTTGATACCGCCAGACACAATCGCAGCTTTGGTGTCCTGGTTGAGGATGACCCTTCCTTTGGCCGTCGCCCGCCGTTCAACCACGGGTTTGCTGCCGATGTTGACGATGCCTTCGATGGATTTCTCACTCAGCCCAATCCCTCCTTCCAGGTCTCCCCGTCGGTGGTGACCTCTTTCTTCCATATGGGTGCTTGCTTTTTCAATTCATCAATCAGCCACTCGCACGCCTGAAAGGCTTCTTTCCGATGAGGACTGCCCACATGAATCGCCACGATGGGCTCTTGGGGGCCGACCGAACCGGTGCGATGGGCCATGGCGACCGAGCGTACGCCGAAGTGTTCGATGGCTTCCTCTGCTAAACGAGACAGCACCGGGGTCAGTTTATCCTGCCAAGCATCAAACTCCAATCGCAACACATCGGCGTCGCCTTCAGTTTCTCGGGTCAAGCCGACAAAACTGACCACGGCCCCACACCCATCGGTGTTCATGCGGCTGCGCAGGCCGTTTGGGTCGAGCACATCAGGTGCTTCTTCGACCAAGACCACGCCCGACATAAGTGGAACGAGAAGAGCACATCATTCAAACCTCACGCCTCCATGGCCATGCATGGCCGATGCCGCTTCAACATCCGAACCCATTCACATCATGGGCGCAGGGTTGTCGGGTTTGGCTGCCGCCATCGTGCTGGCCAAAGCCGGAAAAGAGGTCCATGTTCACGATGTTCGTGCTGACTCAGGAGCGCGCTTTGACGGTGATTTCCAAGCGCTTGAAAACTGGAGCATGGATGATGACTTCTTCGACCAATTGGCCCAGTGGGGCTTGGATGCATCATCCTTCAAAGCCACCACCTTTGACACGGTGGACTTGATTCATCCCGACGATGTGATCACCCAAGCCTACACCGACGGCGTAGCGTACCGCATCGTGGAACGGGGGACATCTGACCACACCATCGACCAGGGATTCAAGCGACAAGCCCTCGAAGCAGGCGCGCAAATCCACTACAAGTCTCGGGTCAAGGAAGAGGATTGCACCATCATCGCCTGCGGCCCGAAAGGCACATCGGCGGTGGCCTATGGTGAGATTTTCCGAACCAACCATCCCAATCACATCGCCTTCCAACTCAACGACCGGCTGGCTCCAGGATCCTATTCCTACCTCATCATCATCGACGGTGTCGGTCTCATCTGCACCTGTCTGTGGCGAAAGCAACGAAAGTCTGAGCGCTTCCTCAACGAAACCATCGCGTGGTACGAGGCACACTACCCCAACTTGAATCGCCAGCCCATCAAACGGGTGGGAGGGAAGGGCGACTTCACCATCAATCGAAATTACAAGCAGGACGGGCGCTATTATGTCGGTGAATCTGGAGGTCTTCAGGATTTCATGTGGGGCTTTGGGATGCGCATGGCCGTGTGGTCCGGTGTGCTGGCGGCGCGGGATATTCTGGGTCAAGGCGACTACGAAGAGGACGTCCGCAAGCAATTGATGCCCTATGTTCGAACCAGCGTGGCCAATCGTTGGCTGATGAACCGGGTGGGTGACCGCATGTTCAAGCGGATGTGCAAAGCGTGGATGAAGGACCAAAAAAAGCGGGGTGACGGACTGGTTTGGATTGGAAAATTATTCCGCCCAACCCTGTTCAAACGCTTGCTGTATCGCATTGTCAGTCCCTTCATGCTCGTCAACGACCCCAAAGCCCATGGCCGGGGCGTTCGAAGGATGCCGTTTCGTGGAGCGCTCAAACGGGATGTCTGGGAACCGTCTGCGGCTGCTCAAGCCATTGGTGAACAGTGGGACACCATACGCCGTGGAGGTGGCCATGTTTCCTTTGCTGACGACAAGGAAAGCGACGGCGCAGGGCAAGAAAACACAGCGATTTCTTCTTAATGCCAACCCCTGTGGCTTGGGGCATGAGCGACCTCTATGGATTGAAACTTGAACCCATGGCCAACCGACTGGTCAACTACGGTGTGACTGAGAACGGTATTGCCGTGATTGAATTGACCTCCGACTCGGCCGGTGCACCCCTTGAGGGCCCCAACGACCGCTCGCCCAACACCTACACCCACGGCATGATGCGAGACATTGACGAGGCCGTCGTTCGTGCTCGATTTGATGACAGCGTTACCTGTATTGTCCTGACCGGCAACGGAGCCTCCTTCTTCTCAGCGGGTGCTTCCATTCAGATGCTCAACAGCGTCAGTCCCGGCTTCAAGTACAACTTCTGTCTTCACGCTAACGAGACCCTTTCTCGCCTAGAGCAAACCCCCAAGCTCGTGGTCTGTGCCATCAACGGCCACGCTGTTGGTGGCGGTCTTGAGATCGCCATGGCCGCAGACATTCGCATCGCTCGTAAGAACTCCGGCAAGGTCGGTCTGCCTGAAATCAACCTCGGTGTGCTCGCCGGTACCGGTGGTACCGCTCGTTTGACCCGCCTCATTGGCAAGGCCAAGGCCCTCGAAATGATGGTCACGGGCGAACTGATGTCCTTTGAGGACGCTCATGCTTGCAACCTCATCAACCACATTTGGGAAGGCGACGCCGATGATTTCCGCCGGGACATCCTCGACTGGTGCAGTCAGTTCACCCTGCCAAACAAGGCCGTCAAGGCCGTTGGCAACATCAAGCGTTCCTGCCAGACCGGTCCCGAGATTCCCTTCGAGTACCACCTGGCGCTTGAGCGTGAACTCCAAGCAGCGCTCTTCAACAGCAGCGACGCCAAGGAAGGCATCGCCGCCTATGTCGAGAAGCGTGTGGCCAACTTCACTGGCGAGTGATTGACGACGTGATTTCCATGAGCGACATCAACGTTCCAGCCGATGTGCCAGATGAACTCATTGAGACGTACCTCGATAACATGCGGGCCGCAACGGCTGGCACTGGATCGATGAACCTCTTTGCTTGCGACCAGAAAATCGAGCACCTAAACGACGATTTCTACGACGGTGGCAAGACCATACCGTTGTCCTCAAACGACCCCGGTCATCTCTTCGAAATTGGAGCACGAGCTCATGCTGACGGTACCATCGGTGTCCTCGCAGGCCAATGCGGTCTCATCGCTCAGTACGCTCGAGATCACCCGGACGTGCCCTACCTCGTGAAGTTGAATTCCAAATCACACTTGGTCAAGACCGCTCAACGAGACCCCATCAGCCAGGCACTGTGGGACATGGACGACGTCATGTCGCTGGTGCACAACGGTATCAACGTGGTCGGTATCGGCTACACCGTCTACATCGGAAGTGAATACGAACATGAGATGTTGACCGAAGCCGCCCATTTCATCCGTCAGGCCCACGAACTCGGCATGATTTCGGTGGTGTGGATGTACCCTCGAGGACAAGCCGTGGCCGATGAAAAAGACCCACAACTCATCTCGGGAGCTGCTGGTGTAGCCAGTTGCATCGGTGCTGATTTCGCCAAGGTGAACTACCCCAAGGCATTTGACGGCATGACGCAACCTGAATCGCTGAAGATTGCCGTTGAAGCCGCTGGGCGAACGGGCATCATTTGCTCGGGCGGCGGTTCGCTTCCACCCCGAGATTTCTTGCAACGCCTTCACGACCAGATGAACGTCTCTGGCTGTCGTGGAGCCGCCACCGGCCGCAACATTCACCAAAAGGAGACCGAAGAAGCCGTTCGCATGACGGCTGCTTGTCATGCCATCATTTGCGAAGGGGCCTCGGTTGACGAAGCCATGGCCATCTTCGAAGGCCAGTGAAATTGGGTCTATCCGGGGCAGGAGTTATACGCCTGCTTCAACACATTTGGGCCCATGTCCGATGCCACACGGCAAAGAATACGAACACTTGTTGAGTCCGACCGGTTCAACAACATCGTTTTTGTCGCCATCCTTGCAAGTTCAATCGCCATTGGTTTCGAAACCTATGATTGGGGGCCCCGAGGGGACGGTTTCCTCCAAACCATTGACGGGTTATTCCTCACCGTCTTTGTCCTTGAGATTTTGTTGAGAATTTACGCCATGGGTGGGGATTTTTTCAAAGACCCGTGGTGCGTTTTTGATTTCGTCGTGGTCGGTATTGCCCTCATTCCAGCGCGTGATTTCTTCGCAGTCTTCCGTGTCTTTCGGGTGTTGCGTGCGTTCCGGCTTGTGTCGAGGATTCCGGAACTCAAACTGGTGGCCGAATCGCTCATCTTTTCCATTCGTGGGCTTTCGGCTGTCGCCACGCTGTTATTTGTGGTA
>CALGEM010000195.1 GCA_937881505.1 uncultured euryarchaeote | reverse complement strand
CGATTTTGACCGCTCCGACAGGGTTGGTCGATTCAACCGTTCGGAATTCGGCGCCTGTCTTTGGATTCCGCCAGACCTTTCCGGTGCTGGTTTGGAAGGGACCCTCCATTTCACCGAGGTCAAAGCGCTTTTGTGCGTATTCACGCACATCACCGTCGACCTTCGTATGCAATTCATCCGTGTGTTTTTGGAAGGCGATTTTTTGGTCATCCGTGAGTTTCCTGTTCACGTGATTCATGGCCACTTTGTTGCGTTTTATCTCATTCAGTTCTTTGGCGATGAGTTTTGAATCACCGCTGTCAAGGGCTTCACCAACTTTTTGCACCAACTTCTCACTCTCAATTTGGTGTTCCTTCCACGCCGCCTTTCTCTGCTCAATATTCTCTTTGGAGGGGCTCGGTCGGTCTTCGATGGTCTCTGAGGATTTCTGGACATCAGGCGCTCCCTTGGTTGAATGTACGACGGGGCCTTGCTCAACCTTTCCAAATTTCTTCAAGTCATCTGCAGTGTCAAGACCACTGCTCAATTCAGCGGCTTTCTTGGCGTCCTTGACCGCATCAACCTTCTTTGTTTGAACGAGTTTAGCAACGGCCTTGGCGCCTTTTGTAGCGCCACCAGAAGCGATTGTTCCCACGACATCAACCACTGCCGTACCCATTGAAACCAGTCGCTGGCCCAACGATTTATTGGGGTCCATTCCGTCTTCAATATCACCAATGGGCGTGAGCATTTTTACCACTTCTCCTGGATTCTCTGCGATGAATTTGGCTGCATTACCAGCAACCTCAGCACCCTTTTTTGCTACAGCCTTGATGTCATCGGTGTCCATTTTGTTCATGATGTAGTCGCTGCCGTTGACAATGTCTTCAGCCGAACCCTTTGCAAAATCCTTGTAGAACTGTGGGTCAGTGGCTAAACGAGCCGCTTCCTCCACCGTATCGACAGCACCGTGGGCCAAATCGGCAAGATCATTGCCCAGTCCCGTGATGTCCTTTTTCACGCCGTCCCAGAAATCACCCCAAAAGCTACCCTTTTGCTCATCGGACGTTGATTCTTTTTTGGAACGCTTTTCTTCGGCTTTGGCCTCTTTCTTTTTGGCATCCTTCGCCTTCTTTTGGCGGGCTTTTGCCTCTCTTTTCTTGGCCTTTGCTTCCTTCTTCACGGCTTTGTCCTTCTTTTTCTTTGCTTTGACCAGAGCCCTAGCCCCCACCGCTCCAGCGATAATGCCGACTTGGCCGGCCGTTTCGCCGGTCTCACCCGACGGGTCCGGTTCTGATTCGAAAGGCTCTCCCATCAAGGCCTTTGCAATGGGTTTAACCAACGGATTATTGAGCAGCGACAGGTTATTCTTTTCCGGGGGGCACCTCGTTTGATTCGTTGACGCATCGGTAGTATTGGTTACGTTCGTCACATCAGTTTGTGAGGCGTTGGTCTGATTTTCACCGCCGGATTGCGAGTCATTGGTCTGATTTTCTCCGCCGGATTGCGAGGCGTTGGTTCCGTTTGCAGTGGTGTTGTCTGTGTTGTTGCCGGTTTGGTTTGACATACCA
>CALGEM010000194.1 GCA_937881505.1 uncultured euryarchaeote | reverse complement strand
AAGGGGGAAGCCGACCTTCGCGGTGGGGGAACCTCAAGTGCCCGAATGACAGCCCCGTTGGTCGCCGTCGCCGCCCTTCTGCGCCCATGGCTTTCCTCGCATGGTGTTGATGTTGAAGCACACCTCGGTGCCGTTGGTAATATTGAATCCGCGCCGCTGAATGCCTGCCCCGAACGATGGGCTAACGAAACGTGCAAAGCACTGCGGTGCCGAGACCCAGTAGCCGCAGCGAAAATGGCTGAAGTGGTCGAATCCACCCGCAAAGACAGGGATTCCATCGGCTCAAGGGTTGACCTCCAAGTTCTTGGCTTGCCTCTGGGTCTTGGAGAGCCTTGGTTTGATGGACTTGAACCGGCTCTCGCACGTGCCATGATGGCCATCCCTGCTGCAAGAGGTGTGGAAATCGGTCATGGGTTTGGTGTCCAAACCATGCGCGGAAGTGAACACAACAACCCGTGGGGTGGTTCCTCTGATGACCCGGTGCTGTTGGGCGAGCGCCCTGACGGTGCTCTTGCAGGCTTGTCCACCGGTGCACCCGTCCACCTGCGTGTCGCATTCAAGCCCCCCTCAAGTATTCCTCGTGTCCAACACACGCTGAACATGAAAACCAACCAGCAAGAACCGTTGGTCGTCAAAGGCCGGCACGACCCTGTCCTCGGCCCTCGAGCGGTCGCTGTAGTGGAAGCCATGGCCCTCTTGGTGGTTGCTGACCTGATGATTCGTGGGGGTTTTGACGATGAATGAACTCCCAGTGGTCCACAAATTTGGAGGCTCCTGCTTGCGGGATGCATCGGACTTGGAACACATTGCAGAAATCATCACCAAAGCGGACCATCCGGTCGTCCTCGTCGTCTCCGCCCTTTGGGGCACCACCGATCGTTTGATGCGTGCCGCACAAGAACCACGTTATGCTGGACGCTTGGTCAACGACCTTGCCAGTCATCATTTGCGTTTTTCACCGACGCTCATCGAGTCATCACTCTACGAAATTTTTCAGCGGGTGCTGGATGGAATTGAGGAGTCCTTGACTGCTTTGGCCACCGATCGAGACGACCGTCAAGCGTACAATCAGTTGCTGGCGTCCGGTGAGCGGTTGTCCGCCCTCGTCATCGCTCATGCCTTGTCGATTCGTGGTATTGATGCCCACCCGCTTGGTTCAGAGGACGTCGGCTTGCAACTCAACGGCGAGGGAAC
>CALGEM010000193.1 GCA_937881505.1 uncultured euryarchaeote | reverse complement strand
GAGAGGGCGCTGCCGTTGACCCAAATATCGTCGCCAAGTAGAATGATGCTCTTGTTCGTCAGCGGCCCTTCGATGGTCGCAGTCAGATTCGGGGCTTCGGTCACGTTGAGGACGATGGATGTCGTGGTGGGATTGAGGTGGAAGGTCGCTGGCGTCACACCGGGCACAGAAGTGTCTTGCCAACCAGAAAATCCGAGGGTTGCAGAGAGGTTACCAAGCGTTTCGGATTCACTCAAATTGAGCGTCATGGTCCATGAACCGCTGGCATCGGTTTGAGCGGACAGATTCTGCGAGCCGTCAACCGAGGAAGTGTAAGCTAGCCAAACAGTCTGATTGGGCATGTTGAAGATTTCATCCGTGGGTTGTTGAGCCAACACCAACCGGCCTTCAAGCACCGTCGTGGCACCCGCACCAGCGATGGGGGCGTTGATGGCCAGCGGCGCCGTATGATTCAGTGTGGCGTTATCGGTCAAATTCACATAGCCATCAAAGATGACGCCGTCGTGAGAAACATAACCCGATTGACGGTGCTCAATGACGATGTTGTGCATGCCCGGAGCGGTCGGTGCAGAGGGGAAACCGGTCAATGTGAACGTGCCGTTGGCGTCGGTGATGTTCTCGTCAAGCAGGCGTTCTTGCGTGGCACCGAAACCTGGAACAAATGGAGCGTCATCAACGGGCGTCAAGTAAGAAAAGACACGGATGTCCTGAATAGGTGTGCCGTTGGCGACATAACGCAATTGCCCGGACACGGTGATGGTTTCCGTGCCGTCTCGAGCAACGGTGAGGGTGGAAATGGACTGATTGACGATTTCAATCTCTTCAGCTGGTGGACAGGGGTCAAATGGAATCCAGCCGAGGTCGGTGTTGCCGTTTGCACTGTTTTGCTGGAGGCGGACTTCCGACCAGGTTGCAGCGTCGGTGGAATACACTGCATAACCATCTCCCGTCCAGGTGCCGCCGATGTAGCCCGTCACTTGTCGGGCGGGTAGCCCTGCGATACGGGCCATGGTGACAAAGGCGGTGTTGAATTCTCGACAGGACCCCTCCTTGAGCGCCTCAAGAACGTTGAGCGTGACGTCGACAGGACTGACAGTTCCTGAACCGTTGTAATTTCGCTTGAATTCGGTCGTTGCGTTACCGTTGATGATGAAATCCTCAATGGCCAATGCCGTGCTGTAAGCGTCGTTTGCACCGGCTTCGCTGATGACTGCAGCCGTTATGTTCTGCACGTAGGAGTATTCGCTGGTGGCGTTGGTGAAACGCTCGTCAACCAGGAGTTCGTAAGGGAAACCTTGGCCCGGCACAGTTGTTGAAGCCAATGTGGCCCAGTCGAAGTAATACTCTGGTTGCTCAAAGATCATCTGGTCCACTGAACCATCAGCCAGGGAAAGGATGTGTGTGTCGTTGGACCGAGAAATGTTGGCCGTGGGCTCAAAGTAAAACGAGATGTTGGAATAATACGACGGTGCTGGTATTTGCCCAGATGTCATCGGCTGGGTAAATTGAACGTTCCACTGAACCGTTGAGTTCGCAAAGGAAAGGGGTGCAAGATGGGTGAAATTGCTCATCGGCGTAGTGATGGTCTCTGATGGATGAACGCTGTCAAGGTGAGCATAGGTTGTTCCCGTGTAGAAGTCATTCGTTATGGTTCGCCAACGATGGTCAAGGTCGAGGTCAACCGTGCCTGAGGTGTTGTTGGCATAGAACACGACACCGGTGGACATGACATCGTCGGTGGGGTCGAAGGGGTCAAAGGGTGCTCCAGCACAGTTCACGAACCAGAAGATATCAGGACACTCCTGGCCATCGAGCATACCACCGCCATCGGTATCGGGATTGGTCCAGTCCGTTCCCGTTTGGTTTTCAACCGCATCGGGAATACCGTCGCCGTCGAAATCATCGGGCTGGATATCATCCGATGGGTCGTTTTCGGGGTTTGTACCGTCAAAGTATTCGCTGCGATCGTCCACACCACCTTGGTCGGTGTCGTAGGACGTTGAAGTCGTGACCCAAACGTCCTGCGAACCGTTCGTGATACCGATGTAAATCAGGTCGCAACCTGTGGTGTTCTCGAAATAATTGTTCAAACCATCGCCATCGTCATCAAGGAGATTGGTGCACGGTTCGTTGGGGTCGGTGTTGTCTTGGATTTCATCGAAGTCGTTGACCCCATCGGCGTCACTGTCTGCGATGCTGGGGTTGGAAAACCAACCAAAGGTCCCGAGTAATTCCTGCCAGTCGGCCAACCCATCACCGTCACTGTCCTCGTAGTCGTCATCGCAGTATTGCTGCGTCGTAGAGATGGTGCCAGCGGCCACCGCAGAAGTGTGGCAGAAGGAACCGTTGCGATTAGCCACATCCGTCGCGGTACCCGATGGTCCATTCGAGACGCCTTGCAGCACGTTGTTCACCACCGTTGCATAGGCAAAGGATTCCCATGTTCCAGATACATTGTACCAGCCGACACCACCCCCAGGATTGAAGCCGGAGCCATCGCCCACTTCAAGGCGGCTTCCAGGGAGGCTTTGAACGAAGGTGGTCTCAAAGTTCACCAGCGAATCGCACGGGTCCGTGCCGTGACTGATGTTGCGCTCTTGGCCGTCGTTGATGCCTCCAAAGTCCGTATCCGCTACGTTCCACAACGTGCACGTCAAGTTCTCTTCCCAGTTCTGAATGCCGTCTTGGTCCTCATCACCGGAATCTTCACGCCGGGTTGGGTCGGTTTCGCCTGCGTCCAAGACGCCGTTGAAGTTGGTGTCTTCTTCGCCGTCATCAAACGCATCACCATCCGTGTTGTTGTTGCGTGGGTCGCTGGCTTGGGCTGGGTTGCCGTAGGCGCCGTTGACTTCAACACCATCACTGATACCGTCGCTATCAGTGTCAGAGGAGGTCGGGTCGGTCAGCAGCGTCAAGGCCTCGTAGGAATCATTCAAGCCGTCACCATCGGTATCGGCACGTTGAGGGTTGGTCGATGTAACGCCATCAACCTCTGCGGTGTAGGTGGCGCAGCCCCCGGGTCCGATGCCAGTTACTGGATCACAAGGAGAGGTGGTCTCAGTGACAATGCCATCAGGTCCGTTTCGGAAGCAAGGAGAGGAGCCGCACATGGTTGTCCAAGTTGGGTTGACGTACTCCATGAGGTTGATCAGGCCGTCACCGTCCGGGTCGCCGTTGGGACCGTCTGCATTGGAAGGAGATGTTGCGTTCAGCCCGTTAGCGGCCTCCCAACCATCGGGCATACCGTCGCCATCAGTGTCCCAACCTGCTGGGTCTTC
>CALGEM010000192.1 GCA_937881505.1 uncultured euryarchaeote | reverse complement strand
TACCACCTGCGACCACCACATCGGCTTGCCCGCTCTTGATGGCCATCCAAGCATCGCGGAAGGCAAAGCCAGAGGATGCACAGGCGTTTTCGACTCGACGTACTGCTACACCATCCATGGCTGAATGCTCGGTCAGCAGGGCAGCGGTGTTGCCAAGTTGCGAGCCTCCGAATGCCAAACTTCCGATATATGCCTCTTCAACCGAAGCAGGGTCAAAATCCCCGTCAACACTTGCAAAGGCCTTGGAAGCGGCTTCAGCCCACATCCCTTTGAGGCCGAGGGCATGATTTCCGTACTTCGTTTGTCCAGCACCGACCACGGCGACATCCACCATGTGTTCGGGCACGGCGACGAGGCATTTCATACCCACGCTCTACCGGCAACAAAGATGACATGATTCACCAACCCGTGCCCGTAGGGTTCTTGAACAGGTCGCACCCGCATGGACATCATGCTACGCCAATGCAGAACCCATGGACACTTTTCTGGCACCAACTGCCCTGTGTGCAACGACGAAGGGAAATTCATCATGAGCGACCGAGAAGCAAACTCCCTTGGTCGGATTCTCGCTCTCGTTCTCCGACATGCTCCTGAAAAGTTCAACGTGGACATGGACATCAACGGTTGGGTCAACACCCGAGAACTTTCTGAAGCCATTGGCAACCAACGCCGCCATTATCATTGGTTGCGAGGATGGCACTTTGAGGCCATTGCCAACGCTGATGAAAAAGGTCGATATCAGGTTGAAAACGGCATGATCCGAGCAACATACGGCCACTCCATCGAACTTGACCTTGACCTTCCAACCGATGACATCCCAGAAGTCCTCTACTTCCCTTGCGAGGGTGAGGAAGTCGAAACGCTCCTTGAGTTTGGATTGACGGCAGGCGACCGTAAGAATGTCCACCTGTCCCGTTCCATTCACAACGCCATGGAAGCCGGACACGTGCGCATTGACCGCCCGACCATTTTGGAAATTGACACCGCTCGAGCCATCGCAGATGGCCACACCATCTATCGTGCCGGCACAACCGTGTTCCTGACCGATGAAGTGCCCGGTGAATACCTCTACAAGGTTGACGAAGACGACCCGATGATTCAAGAAATCATTGAACAGTGGGAACGTGAAGAAGAAGAGTGAACATCACTTCTCTGCGCCACACGCAGGACAGAACCCGAGGTCGGGTTCAAACACCGCTTTGCAAACAGGGCAGTGGTCATGGCCCGTCATCAGCGCCTCCACCTTCTTAGGGGCAGGGGCTGGCGTGATACCAGATTCGGATTCAACCAATCGAACGGGGTCAATACCGTGTCGTTGGAGTTCTTCGATTCTGTTCTTGTAGATGATGGCCTCTTGTAGAGCACTTTCCAATTGCCAGAGCCGTTGCTCTCGCTCTTTTGCATCAGCGATGGTGCGAGCCTCTTCAACACACACCTGCAGATGGCGCATGAACGCGTCAACACTTGGTTCCTCGGCCATGCTCCATATGCGTGAACGGTTCCTCATCAATCCTTGCACAACAAGGTAAGCAAGATGGGCATTTAGAAAAATCAGCGGTAGGCTCATGAAACGCTGCCCTGTGGAAGAATCATGCGTGAGCGCGTGGTCGTCAAATGGGGCGGTGGGCTCATCACGCAAAAGGATGCGATGAAAACCGTACGCCACGATGTCCTTGATGACTTGGCCGAGCAATTGGAGACATGCTTGCTTCAGGGTGTTGACGTCGTCCTTGTGCACGGTGCAGGCTCCTTCGGTCACCTCAAGGCCAAAACATACCAACTCGCCGGCGGTAAATCAGATGATCCCAACCTTCCCGGTGACCGTTCGCAAGAAGAAGCCGTGGTCGATGTTCGCAACGACATGTTGGAATTGAATGAGCATGTGCTGACAGCATTGACCAAGCGAGATATTTCCGCCGTTTCACTTCCCCCCCATCAATGGGCCAAAAACACAGGACCGACATTTGAGGGTGATTTGTCCCTCTTTGAATCAGCTCCACAAGGTATCGTCGTGGTCACCCACGGCGATGTGGTTGATTGCGATGAACCGTTGATGTTTGGCATTCTCTCAGGAGATGATTTGGTTTATCGTCTGGCCACCGAGTTAAGCGGTGTCAAACGCCTCGTTTTTGCAATGGGGGGTGTAGAAGGTGTCCTTTCCGAGCCACCCAACGGCGTGGATGATGAGGACAAGCTTATCCAAATCCTTTCCCAAAACGACACGTACAAGGGAGAACACATGCATGCAATGGACGTTACCGGGGGTATAGGTCTAAAGGTACAACGTGGATTTCAAACCGCTCAACATGGCATAGATGTCCTTCTTGTCAGCGGTGAAATCGGTCACCGCGTAAAGGATGCATGCCTCGGAAATGACGTCCGCGGCACCACCCTCCGGTCGTCATGAACCGGAGAACTCTTCATGTAGCCTCCGCGACTCCACAAAACTGGTGAAACCATGTCGGGGTACGGAATCAACGATGTCCCGCATGTCGAACTGAACGACGAGGCTATGGCTTCCTTGGGTGAAGAAAACCCCGACCAAGCCGCCTTGATGGCCGAAGCAGTGATTCAGGTGTCAGAGAAAGATGTCGTTCTCGGCCCAATTTCAAAACTTGATTCACACCAAAAGGCAGGGGCCTTTCATCGTGCCTTCAGCGTGCTTCTCTTCAACACGAAGGGCGAAATGCTACTGCAACAGCGCTCGGCCGACAAAGTAACTTTTCCAAGCGTTTGGGCTAATGCTTGCTGCTCGCATCCCCTTCACAGCACTGAGGAACTTGATGAAAATGGTGCCATGGGCGTGAAACGCGCTGCAGTGCGGAAATTGGAACAAGAACTGGGTATTGACCCGTCTACCATTTCGACCGACGACATGATGTTCATGACCAAAATGCGCTACAGTGCACGCATGAATGCTGAGTGGATTGAGCGCGAAGTTGACCATGTTTTGGTCATGTGTGCCGATGTGGAATTAAATCCAAATCCCAACGAAGTCGCCAACATCATGTGGGTTGGCCACGAGGCTTTGGAAGCCATGCTCATTGAAGAGCGAGAACCTGACCAAGCCATTGCGCCTTGGTTCAGATGCATTGCAGCACGCGTCATGAACAAGGAGTGGTGGGCGAACTACAACAACCCGGATAAGTTGGCTGAACTGTCAGACGACCTCATTCATGACATGGGTGATGTCTCTTACATGTTGCCCGATGCCGAAGGTGCTGATTTGCTGACCTCTATCATGGAGGTGAAGCCCCTCATTGAGCAACGAATAGAGCTCAGTCTGCGAGCCTCACGCCATGAGCGGCTTGGAAACGCCATGATGCATTTGATTGAAGGAGGGGGGAAGCGGATGCGAGCAACCTTGCCATGGTTGGTTGCAAAAGCCGTTGGCGACGCCCACGCTGGCCTGTTGGATATCGGTGCCGCCATCGAAACTGTCCACAACTTCACCTTGGTGCACGACGACATCATGGACAACGACGAAATCCGAAGAGGTCGGAATGCCGTGCACGTTGAATACGGTATGCCGACGGCCATCAACGCCGGTGATGCGATGCTCGCTATTGCTTTCGAACGCCTCGTTCAGGCCGAGAATTTGGAACCTGAAGATGTAGCACCGCTGGTCAACCGCATCGCTTGGATGGTACGTCGTGTGAGTGAAGGGCAACAATTGGACATTGAATTTGAGGACCGATTGGAAGTTTCCGAAGAAGACTATCTCGAAATGATTGAAGGGAAAACAGCTGTTATGTTCTGGATTTGTGCAGAAATCGGTGCTCGAATTTCCGGTGCTGATGAAGAAACGGTCCAACTGATGGCTGACTGGGGCAAAGCCCTGGGCCTCTGTTTCCAACTCATGGACGACGTCATTGATGTCCTCTCTGATTCGGCCACCCTCGGCAAACCTGCGGGTTCAGACATCGCACAAGGCAAGCGCACGCTCATGATCATTCACGCACTCCGACAACCCGACGGGCCGG
>CALGEM010000191.1 GCA_937881505.1 uncultured euryarchaeote | reverse complement strand
GTCAGCGTTGTCGCCTACGCCATCACCGTCGGTGTCGGCCCATTCTGTGCCGTCCGCAGGGAAGGCGTCAGCGTTGTTTCCGGTTGGGTTGTCGCCGTAGCCGTCACCGTCGCTGTCAGTGGTTTGTGTGGCGTCGTTGGGGAAGGCGTCAGCGTTGTTTCCGGTTGGGTTGTCGCCGTAGCCGTCACCGTCCGTGTCGGTCGTTTGGGTACCATCGTTGGGAAACACGTCGGCGTTATCGCCCACGCCATCGCCGTCTGAATCGGTCGTTTCGCTGCTATCGTTGGGAAAGGCGTCTTGGCCGTCAAGCACACCGTCGCCATCGGAGTCGATATCGCCGATGGTGACTTCGTTACTCATCACGGCGTCACCGTATTCGAGGCCGTCGTGGGGCGAGACTTCGGCCTTCCACTTTTGACCGGCTTGGGTGAGGGTGGATTCGATGGTCGTTTTTCCATCGTGAGCGCTGTTGTGGAGGCCATCAATGTACCAGTGAATGTCCGTTTGTGAGGATTCAGGGTCGCTGTCGTTGTCGGCGTAGTCGTAGGTCAAAGTAAGCGACTCGTCCGTTTTTGGGCTGGGCGCAGGCGCAACTTGGACGTTGGACGCCACGGGTGCGTCGTTGGGCGGGAGTCCTTCGGGGATCTGCACTTGGGTGGTGGCCCAACCATCGCCGCTGTTGGCACTGTTGGCGTTGGTTTCCATGACGGCGATGTCAGCCGTGGTGGTACCTGCACTGCCGAACGGGGCCATCCAATCAAATGTCCACATGATTTGATTGCCGTTGCTGTGGGTGGCGGAATCCCCGGCTTGGTTGATTTGAACACCGGTTCCCGGACTCATGAGTTGGCCTTTGTCAACTTCGACATTGAACCCGCCGCTGGAGGGCGAGCCGCTGCTTTGGATGGTGATGGTGATGGTGTACATAGCTCCGGCGAGGTAGGTGGATGGGAAGTTGTGACCAACGGTGACGCCGCCAACGCTGGAGTGGCAGGTACAACCCTGACCGGCTTGACTGTGTTTTCCGGAAGAATTCCCTTCAATAGCAGGTACGGCGGTCATGAGAAGGACCATCATGGCCAATGTTACAATGCGAGCGGGCGTGTTCATAACCCTCGGAATGTTACATTACACATAATAAAATTGGTATTTTGTCAAGACAATACCCACTCGAAAACGCTCCAGAACCACCGCGGCGCGATTAAATAGGGGAGTTTGGTCGGAGGCCTGCCTACGTTCGTATGGAAGGAGTTGAGACGATGCCTAAGCCATGGACCTCCAAGCTGATTATCAAAGCCTTGGGTGTGCAGAAGTGCAACGGTAGTCTTGA
This sequence comes from uncultured euryarchaeote, assembly GCA_937881505.1. Classification (GTDB taxonomy): domain Archaea; phylum Thermoplasmatota; class Poseidoniia; order Poseidoniales; family Poseidoniaceae; genus Poseidonia. The sequence continues at coordinate 491 of CALGEM010000191.1, read as the reverse complement.
CGCCGCAACCGAGGACCTGCCCCTCGAAAAGGCCATGGAAGTGGCCCGTGAGAAAGCAGGCCTTGGACACTTGACCGGAGCCGATTTGAAGGCGCAAACCCGTGAGGTCATTGGGACCTGCGTGTCAATGCGTGTGAAAATTGACGGTCACTGGGCAGTTGACGCCCTCGAGATCATTGCAAAAGGAGAATGGGACGAGCGCTTTAATTGAACACTCACGAACCGCGGAAGAGGTTTCGGCCTCGCAGACCGCAGAGGTGAAGCAAGATGGAAGAAAAAATCAGTAATGCAATCAAGGCGGCCATTGAAGCGGCCCCTGAGCGAAAGTTTGTCGAATCCGTGGACATCTCGTTCACCATCAAGGACGTTGACTTGAAGAACCCAACCAACCGTATCAAGGAAGAAATCCGTCTTCCTTCTGGTCGTGGTCGTGAACTGAAGGTCGCTATGTTCGCCGCCGGTGAAGCCGCCACCAAGGCCAAGGCTGCCGG